>NZ_JBRREB010000002.1:0-153765 GCF_056759995.1 Stenotrophomonas sp. STEN030
ATGCTCGGCAGGGGCTCTAGCGGTAAAGCCTCTGCCGAGCATGGCTCGGCACTACCGGTTTGGGTTTATTGGTAAGGCCCTTGCCGAGCATGGCTCGGCACTACAGGGAATCCCTTACTCCGGGCTGGGCTGGAACGAGGCCAGCCGTGCTTCCAACGCCGCATGCTGGGCGTCGCCGCCGTGCAGGCGCATGAAGTTCTCCGCGCTGACCGGGCGGCCCAGCAGGTAGCCCTGCAGATGGTCGCAGCCCAGCCGTTCCACGTACGAACGCTGCCCCTGGGTCTCGATGCCTTCGGCGACGATCTCCATGTTCAGCGCATGACCAAGCGCGACGATGGCCGAGACGATCACCACGTCCTCGTCGCTTTCCTCCAGCGCCAGCACGAAAGCGCGGTCTATCTTGATCTCGGTGGCGGGCAGCCGCTTCAGGTGCAGCAGGCTGGACACGCCGATACCGAAATCATCGATGGATATACCAACGCCGAGGCCGTCAACGCTGCGCAGTACCGAAATGGCGTTGTCGGTATCGCGCATCACTGCGCCTTCGCTGATTTCCAGAATCAGTCGTGAAGGCTCAAGATCATTCCGGTCCAATGCGGCACGCACGTCTTCAATCAATTTGGGCGAGCCCAGTTGGCGCCCTGACAGATTCACCGCCACCCGCCACTCGGCGTTGCCTGCATCCTGCCAGCTGCGCATCTGCCTGCATGCCTCATCCAGCACCCAGTTACCGATCACATCCATCAAGCCGCTCTGCTCAGTGAGCCTGATGATGCGTTCGGCAGGCACATAACCGTGCTCGGGATGGCGCCAGCGGATCAACGCCTCGGCACCGCTGATGCGGCCGCTGTCGGCGTGCACACGCGGTTGGTAATGCAGCGACAGCTGCGGCGTGCCCAGGGCCTTGCGCAGGTCTTCCAGCAGGCGCCGGTCCTGTTCGACGTTGTCGTTCATCCAGTCCGCAAACACCGCATGCGTGTTGCGTCCGGACTGCCTGGCATAGGCCATGGCGGTCTCGGCCATGGCAATCAGCTGCGCGGCGGTGGTGGAGGTGCCAGTCTGCGGATACTGGGCAATGCCAAGGCTGGCGGTGATCCGCAGTTCGCGTCCACTTACCCGCACCGAATTGACCGCCAGAATGATGCGGTCCGCCAGCGAGTCGAGTTCTTCGCTCTGCCTTAGCTGGCAGGCGATCACGAACTGATCGCCACCAAGGCGGCCGACCAGGTCATCGGCAGGCAGTAACTGGCGCAGGCGTTCGCCAATATCGACCAAGGCGGCATCGCCAGTCTGCGAGCCAAAGGTGCCATTGATATGGCGGAAGCCATCCAGGTCGATGGACATCACTGCGAACGGCTGGCCGCCCTGCAGCAGCTGCTCGATACGCTCATGCGAAAGCTGGCGGTTGGGCAGGCGGGTCAGCGAGTCGTGCTGGCTGGCATGGAACAACTCCTTGCGGGCATCGTCCAGCGAGGCCGACAACATGGAATTACGCAGATGCAGCAAGCGCGCCTGCATGCGTTGCTCGAACAGGGAGATGGTCAGTACCACGCCCATCACGCCGACGGTCAGCAGCACCACGCAGGCGGCCAGCCATTCGGTGGGAACGCCGCCGGTGGTAGCCGCTGTGCAGACGGAGTTGGCCGGGAAGCGTGCCGCAGCCATGCCGGTGTAGTGCATGCCGACGATGGCCAGGCCCATCACCGCGGCGGCGATCAATCGCGGCGGCAGCGCGTGCTCGACGGTGCGTAGACGGAAAGCGATGTACAGCGCACTCCAGGAGGCGCCGACCGCAATCACGATCGAAAGCACAAACCAGACCCGGTCGTAGTCGATGCCGGGGTTCATCTTCAGCGCCGACATGCCGACGTAGTGCATCCAGGCGATGCCCAGACCCATCAGCAATGCGCCCAGTGCCAGGCGCAGGTGCGGCAGGGTCGGCCGCGAGACCAGCCATAGCGCGAAAATCGAGGCGGCAACCGCAACCAGCAGCGACTCCACGGTCAACCACAGGTCGTAGCCCAGCGGTATCGGCAGGCGGAAAGCCAGCATGCCGACAAAGTGCATCGACCAGATACCGGCACCCATGGCCACGCCACCGGCCAACAGCCAGCGGGCTGCGGCCCGACGTGGTTGCGAGGCGGAAACCCTTGAGGCCATATCCAAGGCCGTGAACGAGGCCAGGATCGCCACCAGGATCGACAGCACGACAAACAACGGGTTGTAGCTGCCAACGAGCATCAAACCTCTCCCTAAGGTTGTCGCGCCGCGGTCGCGGAAGCGAGATGTCGTACTTGGTTCCGCATTCCCCTGCGGTCCGTGCTGTACCCGGACTATCCACCGGTATAGGGGAACCGGCAAGGGGGCCTTCAGGCAATGTGAAATCGAAAAACGTGAGCTGTGTAGGGCGTCACATTGTTACTTGCCGCGCCGTATCAAAGGCGGTGTCGAACAGGCGCTGCACCGGCGGCCCCATTTCCCCTGCCAGCAGGGTAAGCAGGGACAGGCCCAGCAACAGCGCAACCGGCAGGCCCAGCTGCATGGGATTGAGCGCTGGCGCAGCGCGGGAAAGGACGCCAAAGGCCAGATTGATTGCCAGCATCGCCACCACCAGCGGCAAGGCCAGCGACAGGGCACCACGGAAAATCTGCAGGGCCAGGGTTGGGACCAGCGCGGCCACTGCATGTGGATCGGGCAGGGCGGTGCCGATGGGCAATGCCTTGTAGCTGTCTACCAACAGCGAGATCAGCGCCAGATGCCCGTTGCTGGTGAAGAACAGCAGGCCAAACATCAGATAGAACCATTGCCCGATCACGCCGGAGCTGCCGCCGCGCATCGGGTCGGCCATCTGCGCGAAGGCCAGGCCGGTACTCTGCGCGATCATTTCACCGGCCATGGCGCCGGCTTCGAAGATCAGCCGCAGCAGGAAGCCGATGCTGACCCCCACGGCTACCTCGCGCAGGATGCTGAGCACGGTCATCGAGTCAAAACCGTTGAAGACCGGCACCGCTGGCAAGACGGGCGCAAGCGCCACCGACAAGGCTACTGCCAGCAGTGCGCGCACCCGCGCCGGCACCGCGCGGGTACCGACCATCGGCATGGCCATCAGCATCGCGCCGATGCGCAGCATGATCCACAGGGTATTGCCGATGATGGCAAAGGCCTGTTGGCCGTCGATGACAGTCTGGGTGACCGAATCCATGACGCTAGCCGATCAGATGCGGGATGCGTTGGAACAGCAAGATGGTGAATTCGACCAGATGGCCAAGCAGCAGGCTGCCCAGCGCAAACAGTGCCGCGGTCAGTGCGGCGGCCTTGGCGACAAAGGCGATGGTGGGCTCGTTGATCTGGGTGGCCGCCTGGATCACGCCGATCACCACACCGACGACCAGTACGACAAGCAGCAGCGGGCCGGCGATCCACAAGGTGGCAACCAGGCCGCCGCGGAGTTCGGTAAGGGCAAGTTCGGGACTCATGCCAGGGCAGATGCAAGAGCGGTGCCAGAGTGCTGGCGGCGGGTTTCTGGCGGACGGTCGGGGGCGCTTGTAGGAGCGGCGTAAGCCGCGAAGCTCATGGTCGATCAGAGTGCAGTTCTGCTGGTGACCCACTATCCCAGCTTCGCGGCTTACGCCGCTCCCACATCCACAGCTGCAGGTTTGCTGCGGTAACCCTCGCCAACCGCCTGTAACCCAGCAATCGCAAACCGATGCAGATGCGCCAGCAGGGCCTGCGACGGGCCTTGCACTACTGCCTGCAACGGGCCCGGCACGCCGCGCCCGATCACGATCAGCATCATGCAGGGTGCGGCGACGCTGAGCAGGCAGCGCAACAAGGCGGGCTCGTTGGCCGGGATGCCGGATATCTCGCTGAGGATCTGCGCCACCGCCATCATCTTCGGCGGAACGGCTTCTTCCATCAGCACCTGCAGGTGCGAGGAGGGCGCAAGCAACTCGCGCGCCAGCACGCGTGGTGCCCAGGCCTCTGGTTGCTGCGCGCGCTGGACCAGGCCAGCCAGCAGTTCGTACAGGCGCTGCTCCGCGCTCAGCGCGCTGCCAGCGATACGCTGCAGATCGTCAAGATCGAGCAGTTGCCGGTGCGCTTCCAGCAGCACCGCCTGATACAGACCATTGCGACTGCCAAAGTGGTAATTGATGGACGCCAGGTCAGCAGCGGCGGCCTGGGCGACGGCCTTGCTGGTGGTTTCGGCGAAGCCCTGCTGCGAGAACAGCTGGCCGGCCGCCTCCAGCAGGCGGGCACGGGTGGCCTCGCCGTCGGTGCGTGGTCCGCGTGGGGTGGTTTTCTGAGTGCTCATTGCGTGGCAAGTTTAGCCTGCTTCATCGCCCCGTCCGGCACTACTTTAAATTAAATTTAATTTGAATTAGGCTGTTCGGCAGATACAGTCCTGCTTGCGGAAGCGTCCTGATGAAGAAGCCCGTCCTTGTCGTGGTGGCCGCCGTCGCGTTGTTGGTCGCGCTGCTGCTGTGGTGGAGCAGCCGGGATAAACCGGCTGGCGATGGCCTGCAGTTGCAGGGCAATGTGGACATCCGCCAGGTGTCGCTTGCCTTCGATGGCAGTGGCCGGGTGCAGGAAGTGCGGGTGGAGGAGGGTGACAAGGTCAAGGCCGGTGATGTGCTGGCGACGCTTGATATCCGCACCTTGCAACTGCAGGCCGATCAAGCCAAGGCACAGATCGAGACCCAACGGCAGACGGTGGCGCGGCTGCACAACGGCGCGCGGCCACAGGAAGTCGTGCAGGCCAGGAGTCAGTTGGCTGCGGCGCAGGCCGATGCAGCTCGCGCAGCGCAGGACCTGCAGCGATTGCAGGGCGTGGCCAGCGCCACTGATGGGCGCGGCGTAAGTGCGCTGGAAATGGACCGCGCACGCAGTGTGGCGAAGGTGGCCGCAGCGACGGTTGAACTGCAGCAACAGGCGTTGGTGCTGGTGCAGCAGGGGCCGCGCAAGGAAGACATTGCCGCAGCCGAAGCACAGCTGCAGGCAGCCGATGCGCAGCTCGCTTTGCTGCAACACCAGATTGCGCAAGGTCAGCTCACCGCACCGGTGGCAGCGGTGGTGCGTTCGCGGCTGGTGGAAGTCGGCGACATGGCCGGTCCGCAACGGGCGGCATTTGCGCTGGCGTTGACCCAGCCCAAGTGGGTACGGGTATTTGCCAGCGAAACCGAGCTCGGTCGCATCCGCAGCGGTCAGCTCGCGCAGGTGACCAGTGACAGCCATCCCGACAAGCCGGTGGCGGGCAAGGTCGGCTTTATTTCGTCCGTGGCCGAGTTCACCCCGAAATCGGTGCAGACCGAAGAACTTCGCACCAGCCTCGTCTATGAGGTACGTGTGGTGGTCGAGGATCCACAGGATCAGTTGCGCTTGGGCCAGCCGGTAAGCGTTCGGCTGCAGAGGGCGGCGCACTGATGGAAGCGGCTGCTGCCACGGTAGTCGCGGTCGACCTGCGCAAGTGTTTTCCGGCGGCCGGTGGCGGGCAGGTGGAGGCGCTGGCCGGGGTTTCCTTGAGCGTGCGCAAGGGCGAGCTGACCGCGCTGGTTGGACCGGATGGTGCTGGCAAGACCACCTTCCTGCGCATGGTTGCCGGCTTGCTGCCGGCCGATGCTGGTCAGCTGCAGGTGTTGGGCTATGACGTGGCAAGGCAGCCACAGCAGGTGCAGGACCGTATCAGTTACATGCCGCAGCGCTTTGGCCTGTATGAAGACTTGAGCGTGCAGGAGAACCTGGATCTGTACGCGGATCTACATGGTGTGCCGCTGGCCGAGCCCCATGCGCGCTTCGAGCGGCTGCTGCAGATGACCGACCTGGCCGCGTTCAAACAGCGCCCGGCCGGCAAATTGTCCGGTGGCATGAAGCAGAAGCTGGGCCTGGCCTGCACCTTGGTGCGTTCGCCGCAGCTGTTGCTGCTGGACGAGCCCAGCGTCGGCGTGGACCCGCTGTCGCGGCGCGAACTATGGAAGATCATCCAGCAGTTGGTGCGCGAGGAGCAGCTCAGCGTGCTGGTCAGCACCGCCTATATGGACGAGGCCGAACGCTGCGAGCAGATCTTTGTGTTGCATCAGGGGCGTTTGCTGGCGCAGGGCAATCCAGCCGCGCTGACCGGCAAGGCGCAGGGCCTGACCTGGACGGTAGCGCCAGCGCCGCCGCTGCAGCCGCGTGACCTGCAGGCGCAGCTGATCGACGATAGCCGCCACGTGCTGGATGCGGTGCCGCGGGCCGGCGCGGTACGTTTCATCCTGCAGCCCTCGGCAACGCCGTCGGATATCGCTGGGCTGCTGCAGGACCAGTTGCCCAGCCAGCGGTCGGCTGAGTTGGAAGATGCGTTCATGATGTTGCTGCGCGCGCAGGAATCGCCAGCGTCGTTGCCGGTGGCGGAGGTCGCACCGATAGCGATCGCGCAGGATGATGCGCCGGTCATCGTGGTGCGCGATCTGGTGCGTCGCTTCGGTGACTTCACCGCGGTGGCGAGCACCAGTTTCGATGTGCATCGTGGCGAGATCTTCGGGCTGCTCGGCCCGAATGGCGCGGGCAAGACCACCACTTTCCGCATGCTCTGTGGACTGCTTCCCGCCAGCAGCGGACATCTGGAAGTAGCCGGCCTCAATCTGCGCAGCGCCCGTGCCCAGGCCCGCGCACGCATTGGCTATGTCTCACAGAAATTCGCCCTCTACGCCAACCTCACTGTGCGCGAGAACCTGGAGTTCTTCGGCGGTGCCTACGGTCTGGGCGGTGCGCAGTTGCGCCAGCGCGTAGCCGATGCCATTGGCCGTTTCGACCTGCAGGGCGACGCCCGCAGCGGCGAACTGCCGGCCGGCTACAAACAACGGCTGGCAATGGCAGTGGGTTTGCTGCATGCGCCGGAAATACTGTTCCTGGATGAACCGACCAGCGGCATCGATCCGCTGGCGCGGCGCGCCTTCTGGCGCACCATCACCGGGCTGGCGCAGCAGGGCGTGACCATCATCGTCACCACCCATTTCATGGAGGAAGCGGAATACTGCGACCGCATCGCGATCCAGGACGCCGGTGAACTGCTGGCCCTGGGAACGCCGCAGCAGGTGCGCGAGCAGGCCGGCGCTGACGGCATCGACATGAATGCCGCCTTCATTGGCATCGTCGAGCAGGGCCGCGCGCAGCGCAGTGCCGCTGCCGGTGGCAGGGCTGCGTGATGTCCGGCTTTCTGTCCCGCTTATGGGCGCTGGTGCGCAAGGAGACCCGGCAGATGCTGCGCGAGCGCAGCAGCCTTGCGGTCGGTCTGTTGCTGCCGGCGGCGTTGATCCTGCTGTTTGGTTATGGGCTGTCGTTCGATGTCAGCCACGCACCGGTTGCGGTGGTGTTGGATGAGCGCTCACCGACTACGCAGTCGCTGGTCGCAGGGCTGCAGGGCTCGCCGTATCTGGCGCCTGTGCAGGTCCGTGGCATGACCGCTGCGGTGGACTTGATGCGGCAAGGCAAGGTCGGTGGCATCGTGCATGTGCCGGTGGATTTCAGCCGGCGCATGGCGGATGGCAACGCGCAGGTGCAGCTGATCCTCAATGGCGTGGATGCAAATACCGCGCGGACTTTGGAAGGCTATGTGGGCGGCGCCTTGGCGACGCAGTTGCAAACCACATTCGATCGGCAAGGTGGCGGCAGTGCGGGCGCTGGCGTCAATGTGATCCAGCGCATGTGGTTCAACGAGGCAAGCACCAGTACCTGGTATCTGGTGCCGGGCTTGATCGTTCTGGTGATGACCTTGATCGGTGCCTTCCTGACCTCGCTGCTGGTCGCGCGCGAATGGGAGCGCGGCACCTTGGAAGCGCTGTTCGTGACGCCGGTGCGGCCAACCGAACTGGTGCTGGCCAAACTGCTGCCGTATCTCGGTATCGGCGCGATCAACCTGGCGATTTGCCTGTTGACCGCACGCTTCCTGTTCGAGGTGCCGATGCGTGGTTCGCTGCTGGCGATCGTGATCAGCTCGCTGCTCTACCTGGCCGTATCACTGCTGCTGGGTCTGTTCATATCGGCGGTGACCCGCAACCAGTTCCAGGCCAGCCAGGTGGCATTGCTGACCAGTTTCATGCCGGCGATGATGCTGTCCGGTTTCGTCTTCGACCTGCGCAACATGCCGGTGGCGGTGCAGGTCATCAGCCAACTGCTGCCTGCCACCCACTTCATGGGGCTGATCAAGTCGCTGTTCCTGACTGGCGACAACTGGCTGTTGTTCCTGCAGAAATCAGCGATCCTGCTGTTGTATGCGTTGCTGCTGTTTGCCGGCACCCGCTACAAACTGCGCAAGCGGCTGGTGTAAGCATGGAAGCCATCGCCATCTATTTCCGGCGCATTGCCTTCCTGTGCAGGAAGGAGCTGATCACCCTGCTGAAGGAACCCTCCAGCCGCGCCATGCTGTTCATGCCGGCGCTGATGCAGGCGTTGTTGTTTGGATACGGCGCGACCTTCGACCTGCGTCATGTGCCGTACGCGGTGCTCGACCTCAGTGGCGGGCAGGCCTCGAGCGAGCTGCTGTCGCGGGTGGACGGCGCGGGTATGTTCGAGCGTGTGGCCACGTTGCATTCGTCGAGGCAGATTGCGGGCTTGATCGACGCCAATGAAGCGCTGCTGGTGATCAGCTTCCCGGCTGATTTTGAGCAAAGGCTCGCGTCAGGGCAGAGCGCGCCGCTGCAGTTGATCATGGATGGTCGCAATTCGACCACCGCAGGTGCCGCTGCCGGTTACATTGGTTCAATCGTCGCCGACTTCAATCGGGCGCGCGCTGCCGATGGCCAAGCGGTGCAGCTGGTCACGCGCAGCTGGTACAACCCCAATCTCGAATCGCGCTGGCAGTTGATGCCAGCGTTGATCGCCGCCCTGAGCATGTTGCAGACCTTGCTGATCGCGGCGCTGTCGGTGGCGCGCGAACGTGAGCAGGGCACCTTTGATCAGTTGCTGGTCACGCCGCTGACGCCAATGCAGATTCTGATCGGCAAGGCCTTGCCGTCGATTCTTGTGGGCCTGGTGCAGTCCACCATCATCCTGCTGATCATCCGCTTCTGGTTCCAGATTCCGATGGCCGGCTCGGTGGGGGTGCTGTATCTGGCGTTGGCGGTGTTCACCGTGGCGTCGGTGGGCATCGGCCTGTCGATCTCGGCGGTGGCAGCCAACATGCAGCAGGCGATGCTCTACACCTTCCTGTTGATCATGCCGTTGATGCTGCTGTCGGGCTTGATGACGCCGGTGGCCAACATGCCCAAGGTGCTGCAGGTGGCGACCTATGCCAATCCGTTGCGCTTTGGCATCGATCTGGTCCGCCGGGTCTATCTGGAAGGTGCCGGCTTGCAGGAAGTGGGCTTCAACTTCATCCCCATGCTGGCGGTAGCGGCGATTACCTTGCCGTTGGCGGCGTGGCTGTTCCGTAACCGGCTTACCTAGGACTCGATCCATGTTCCCGCACTTACGCTCACTGTTGAACGCGTCGCTGCTGCTGTCGCCGCTTGCTGTCGGCCTGATGCTGGGCGGTTGCGCGGTCGGGCCGGACTTCGTGCGCCCGGACGCAGCGGCGCCCACGGACTGGACGCAATGGCGGGGCGGTGACGCGTCACTAAATGCCGAAGTCGGCACGCAGGCGCTGCAGCCGGAGTGGTGGACGCAGCTGTCCGATCCGACATTGGATGAACTGCAGCGGCGTGCCTTGCAGGGGAGCCCGGACCTGCGCACAGCTGCTCTGCACTTCGCCCAGGCCCGCGCGCAACGGCGTACCGTTGCCGCGCAGCGCGGCGTGGATGTGACCGCCTCGGGAGGTGTCAATCGCCAGCGTCAAAGCGAGAACGGCGCTGGTACGCGTATGCTCGATATTCTCAGCAATGACAGTGACGCGCTGAAGCAGCTGCTGGCGGAACCGTTCAATCTGTATCAGGCCGGTTTCGATGCGTCCTGGGAACTGGATCTATGGGGCAGGGTGCGGCGCTCGATCGAGGCGGCCGATGCCGGTGTGGCACAACAGGCGGCCCTGTTGGATCTAGCCAGGCTGAGCGTCATTAGCGAAGTGGCGCGCAGCTATGTGCAGTTGCGCGCCGCACAGCGCCAGATCGAACTGGCTCGCGAGGACATCGCTGCATTGGAAGAGCGCTTGTCGCTGCTGCAGGCACGGGTGGACGGCGGCCTGCAGGATCATCTGGATCTGGACCGTCAGCAGGCCGATCTGGCTGCTGTACGCGCGCGCTTGCCGGGCCTGCTCGTAGAGGAAGCCAGCAGCAGCAATCAACTCGCGCTATTGCTCGGCGAGCGCCCCGGCGCTCTGCGAACCCTGCTCGCAACGCCTGCGGCTGCTGTCAGCGACGCGCTGCCGGATCTGTCGCTGGGCCTGCCATCGGAAGTGGCGCAGCGACGCCCGGATATCCGTGCCGCGCAGGCACGCCTGCAGCAGGCGACGGCCAGCATCGGTGTTGCGCAGGCCGATCTGTATCCCAGCATCCGCCTCGGTGCCAATTTCGGTTACGAGTCGTATCTGTCAGGTGAGTTCTCGGACTGGGGCAGCCGCACCTGGTCAATCGGCCCAGTGCTGAACCTGCCACTGTTCGATCACGGCCGGCGCAAGAGCGTGGTGCAACTGCGTGAGCTGGAACAACAAGAAGCTGCCGTGGCCTACCAGAAGACCGTGCTGCAGGCCTGGCAGGAAATCGACAATGCCTTGAACGGCTACAGCGCCGCCCAGCAGCAGCGCACGCAGCTGCGTGTGCGCGAGCAGGCCACGGCGGACGCCTACAAGATCGCCCAGGCACGGCACGAAGCAGGCCTGATC
The DNA here is from genome assembly GCF_056759995.1 of Stenotrophomonas sp. STEN030. Taxonomy (NCBI): domain Bacteria; kingdom Pseudomonadati; phylum Pseudomonadota; class Gammaproteobacteria; order Lysobacterales; family Lysobacteraceae; genus Stenotrophomonas; species Stenotrophomonas sp. STEN030. The sequence goes on from NZ_JBRREB010000002.1 coordinate 10,790, forward strand.
GACTTCCTGGCGGTGCTTGATGCACGCAGAGGCTATCTGCAGACGCGGCGCGACCTGGTTGATAGCGAGGCGCTGCTGCGTAGCCAGTTCGTCGCGGTCAACAAGGCCGTTGGCAATGCACCGCCACCGAGCGACTGATTGAAAGTGCTGTACCAGGGGGCTTGGGCAGGATGGATGAGCTGCGTCCATCTGCGGCTACACTCGAACAGCTCCGGCCGCCAAGGTGTCGCGACGGCCTTCCACTGACCCAGAGTGAGTTGCATGCCCGATACTTCCCGCAGGGATCTGTTCAAAGCCATCGCTGCCGGCGCCGTGGTGGCGCCGCTGTCACTGCTGGCGGAGCCCGCTGTCGCTGGTGCCTGTGCGAGCACAACGCCGCGTTGGGGTCAGGGGCCGGAAGGTCAGCGCATCGCTGACCTCGGGGATGGCACCTATCTCAATCCCATCGTCGCCGGTGATCATCCGGACCCGACCATCCTCAAGGATGGTGACGATTATTTCATGACCTTCTCGTCGTTCTATTCCTATCCGGGCCTGGTCATCTGGCATTCCACTGACCTCGTCAACTGGGCACCGATCGGGCCGGCGCTACACAAGACACTCGGCGATATCTGGGCAGTGGACCTGTGCAAGCACGGCGATCGCTACTTTATTTACCTGCCGGCCAATCCGACCGGTGATGGCTGGTCGATCTTCGTTATCTGGGCCGACGACATCGCCGGCCCCTGGAGCGAGCCGATTGACCTGAGGATCGACGGTTGCATAGATCCCGGCCATATCGTCGGCGAGGATGGCAAGCGCTACCTGTTCGTCAACGGCATCCGCCGGGTGCGTTTAAGCGATGACGGCTTGGCCACCGATGGCGCCCTGGAAGCGGCCTATAGTCCGTGGCGCTATCCGGATGACTGGGTCACCGAGAATTTCGCGCCCGAAGGCCCGAAGCTGCTGCGTCATGGTGATTGGTTCTATCTGATCACTGCTGTGGGCGGCACCGCCGGCCCGGTGACCGGGCACATGGTGATCGCCGCACGTTCGCGTTCCATCCACGGGCCGTGGGAGCACTGCCCGCAGAACCCGTTGGTGCGTACCCAATCAGAAGCTGAGCCATGGTGGTCGCGTGGTCATGCAACGCTGGTGGAAGGCCCTGCTGGCGATTGGTGGATGGTCTATCACGCCTACGAGAACGGCTTCCGAACGCTGGGGCGACAGACACTGCTTGAGCCCATCGAGTGGACCGATGACGGTTGGTTCCGGGCGCTTGGCGGGGATCTGTCGCGGCCGCTGCGCAAGCCGGCAGGTGGCAAGGCCGGCGCGGCGGGATTCGCACTGTCGGACGACTTCTCGGGTGATCGTTTTGGCACCCAATGGGCGTTCCACAATCCGGGGCCGGACGAGCGCCAGCGCGCACGCTATGACAAAGGCATGCTGCGACTGAAAGCCAGCGGTGTCTCACCTATCGACAGCTCGCCACTGACCTGCGTGGTGCCTGACCGTTCCTATGAGATCGAAGTCACTCTGTCACCCGGCGCGGGTGCGGAAGCTGGCCTGCTGCTGTTCTACAACAACAAGGCGTTCATCGGCGTCGGCTTTGATGACAACACCATCAAGAACTTCCAATACGCCGAAGAGCTGGTGTGGGCACGTGCGCCACGCGCCGCTGGCCCAATAAGGGTGCGTTTGAACAATACCAACAACGTGGTGACCTTCCATTACTCGCATGACGGTGGCCGCAGCTGGCAGTTGCACCCGACCCGCATGGAAGTATCCGGCCTGCACCACAATGTGTTCGGTGGCTTTCTCAGCCTGAAGATCGGCATCTATGCCGCCGGAAGCGGCGAACTGATGATCAGTGATTTCCGCTACCGGGCGCTTGGTGAGGGCGCTGCGGGCTGAACCCGAGACCCGCCTCGGCATCGGAGAACGTTTGTGGGAGCGGCGTAAGCCGCGAAGCTGGCGTTGCTCAACGCTTGCCAGCTTTGGCTCCTGATGACCTGCGAGTTTCGCGGCTTACGCCGCTCCCGCAATCAACAGCAGATTGGTACTCAGCGTCGGCGCAACCAGAAATAGATCGGCAGGCCGGAGGCGATCAATGCCACACCCCACAACAGGGCCTCGCTGCCGATGCCGGCAATCGCGTACAGGCTGAAGATCAATGCGCCAGCAGCGGCGATGCGCGACGCAATGCCGCTGCCACGCCACAGCCATGCGGCGGCGCCAGCGAGGTAGGGCAGCAGGGTGGCGGCGGTGGACAGCAGCACCGAGAACTTGAACAGGTCGACCAGCGAGCGGTTGTAATTGCAGATCACCAGCACGGTGGCCAGCAGGCAACTGACGATGACGCCGAACACCGGCGCACCGCGCTTGTTCTCATAGGCGAAGGCGCGCGGCAGCACGCCATCACGAGCCGCCGCCATCGGCAGCTGTGCTGCCAGCAGCGTCCAGCCATTGAGTGCGCCGACGCAGGAGATGGCCATCACCACGGCCAGCAACATGCCGGCAGTCGGGCCCCACAAAGCGGCGGCTGCATCGGCCATTGGCGCGCTGGAACTGGCCAGTACGTCGGCCGGCAGCAGGCCCAGCACGGTGGTGCAGGCCAAAACCGTGGCGATACCTGCGATGGCGGTGCCGGCGACGGTGGCACGGGCGACTGTGCGCGGTGCGTCATCGACGGACTCGGCCGGGACCGTGGCGGCTTCCAGGCCGATCATCGCCCACAGGGTCAACGCCACGGTGGCGGCAGCCACGCTGCCCAGCGATTCGCCGGACGGGTTGAACGGTACGTAGTGGCTGGTATCCACCAGCCACAGTGCGACCAGGCCGAACATCAGCAGCGGTACTACTTTGAGCACAGTGGTTGCCAGCTGCAGGCGTCCGGCTTCGCGCACACCGATCAGGTTGACGCCTGCACACAACCACAGCGCGATCAGGCCGCAGGCCGCAGCGCGCACCGGGGTGGCGGTCAGGGCCGGGAAGATGGCGCCGATGCTGCCGGCGAAGGCCACTGCGATCGCGGCAATCGCACACCACATTGAGATCCAGTAGCTCCAGGCAACCAGAAAGCCGGGCAGCTCGCCAAAGGCGTTGCGGGCGAACACGTAGGGACCGCCAGTCTGCGGCCAGCGCTTGGCCAGCTGGGCAAAGGTCACCGCCAGCAGCAGCGCGCCGCACAAGGTGATGCCCCAGCCGATCAGGGTGGCCGCACCATAGGGGGCGAGGGTGGCTGGCAACAGGAAGGTGCCCGAGCCGATCATGCTGCCCACGACCAGGGCGGTAGCGGACCAGAAGCCCAGCGGGCGACGCGAAGTAGTCATAAATACAGCAACGGCAAAGGCTCGCGCCGGGCACGGAAGGCCCGGGAGAGCGTGAACAAGGTTGGCGGACGCCGGTGGCGGCCGCAGCAGGGGACGGATTATGACGGTTTGCAGGCCGGACCGCGATGTGAAACCTGGCGGTAATGACCTTTGGCCCTTCCAGCAGGGCACAGTAGCGCTGACGCTGGCGGCCTTGTTCCCTGTTCTGGAAACCCCGATGACCGTTCGACCGCTGGCGCTAGCCGTCTCGTTTTCCCTGGCCACCGTGCTGGCCGCCTGTTCGCCGTCATCGCAGCCAGCCGCTGGCGACAGCACTGCGCAGGCACCGCAGGCCGACAAAGCCGCGCAGCTGAACCAGCTGTACGCCGACTATTGGGAAGGCGTGCTAAAGCTGAACCCGCTGCAGGCCACCTTCCAGGGCGACAATCGTTACAACGACCAGCTGCCGGACTTCGGCTCGGCCGAGTTCCGCAAGCAGAGCCATGACTTCACCCAGGAATGGCTGGGCAAGGCCGAGAAGATTGGCGACGCCGGCCTTTCCGGCCAGGATCTGCTCAGCTACCGCATCTTCGTCGAAGAGCAGAAGCAGTCGCTGGAAGGGGAGAAGTTCCCGACCTGGATGATGCCGGTCAACCAGATGGGCTCCACCGTCAGTTATGCGGTGATGCTGGGTTCGGGCCAGGTGGCGCAGCCGTTCAAGACGGTCAAGGATTACGACAATTGGCTGGCACGTGCCGCGCGCATGCCGGTGCTGCTGGCGACCGAAAACGCCAATATGCGTGAAGGCATTAAGGCCGGCGTGGTGCAGCCGCGCGTGCTGATGGAAAAGGTCGTGCCGCAGTTCGACGAGATCATCACTGCCAAGGCCGAGGACAGCCAGTTCTGGGGTCCGATCAAGCTGCTGCCGGCTGATTTTTCGCAGGCCGACAAGGATCGTCTGACCGAAGCCTTCCGCGCCGTGATCAACGACACGCTGATGCCGGCGATCAAGCAGCAGCGTGATTTCATCGCCAACGAGTACCTGCCGGCTACCCGCGATACGGTTGGTCTGGACTCGCTGCCTGATGGCAAGGCGTGGTACGCCTTCAACGCCAAGCAGAGCACCACAACCGCGCAGACTCCGGAGCAGATCCACGAGATCGGCCTGAAGGAAGTGGCGCGCATCCACGCTGAAATCCAGACGGTGATGACCGAAGTGGGCTTCAAGGGCTCGCTGCAGGAATTCTTCACCTTCATGCAGAAGGACAAGCAGTTCGAGTTCAAGTCCGAGCCGGAACTGCTGGAGCATTACCGCGGGCTTGAGGCCAAAATCAACGCGAACGTGCCGAAGCTGTTCTCGCTGACCCCGAAGGCTGGTTTCGAAATCCGCCCGATCGAGGCGTTCCGCGCCAAGTCGGCTGCCGGCGGCGAGTACATGCAGCCCAGCGAAGACGGCAGCCGTCCTGGCATCTTCTACGTCAACACCTACGACTTGCCGACGCGCAAGACCTGGGACGCCGAAGACCTGTTCCTGCATGAAGCCATCCCGGGCCATCACTTCCAGCTGGCGTTGCAGCAGGAGCTGAAGGGTGTGCCGGCGTTCCGTCGCTTCGGTGGCGAGACCGCCTTCATCGAGGGTTGGGGCCTGTATGCCGAAAGCCTGGGCAAGGACTTGGGTGTCTACACCGATCCGTACAGCTACTTCGGCCGCCTGCAGGGCGAGCTGTGGCGCGCAGTGCGCCTGGTGGTGGACACCGGCCTGCATTCCAAGGGCTGGACCCGTCAGCAGGTGCTGGACTACATGTTCGCCAATTCATCGGTGAGCGAACCTGATGCTGTTGCCGAAGCCGAGCGTTACATCGCCTGGCCGGGTCAGGCACTGGCTTACAAGACCGGCGAGCTGAAGATCCAGGAACTGCGCAAGCGCGCGCAGGACAAGCTGGGTGCCAAGTTCGACATCCGCGAGTTCCACGCTGAAGTGCTGAAGGACGGCTCGGTGCCGCTGGACGTTCTCGACGAGAAGCTCAACGCCTGGATCGCCGAAAAGTCCAAGTAAGCGGCGCAGCCGCTTACATGTAGTGCCGAGCCATGCTCGGCAGGGGGCTTCACCAGCAATCCAACAGCCCGGTAGTGCCGAGCCATGCTCGGCATGGGGCTTCACCAGCAACCCAACAGCCCGGTAGTGCCGAGCCATGCTCGGCAGGGGCTTTCCCGGCAATGCCTCAGCCGAGCATGGCTCGGCTCTACAGCAATTGCTTGTAGGAGCGGCGTCAGTCGCGAAGCTGGCAATGATGAAACGGCAGAACGGTCCGCAATCAGTTGATTGCGGGCTACAACGACATTGCCGGCAAAGCCCCAGCCGAGCGTGGGTCGGCTCTACAGTTGGGCTACGTAGTGTTCCAGCTGTAGGCGCTCGGTCTGGCATCTTGCTGTGCCACAGTGCACGGCAGTCTTTTGAGCCCGCTGGCGGTCTGGTCGCGGGCGTTCGTCGTTTACCTACCGCGTACCGCTGATGACTTTTATCGTATCGCTGCTGCTGCCGTTGTTGGCCATCCTGTTCTGGTGGCCGGTCCATCCCTTGTCCAAGCCGCAACGCCGGTGGCGGACCGGCATCAGTGTGCTGCTTGCCCTGATCGGCTTGAGCTTCGCCACCTTGTGGCGGCTGGATATCTTCAGTTACACGGTCGAAGCCTGGATCCAGCTGGTATTCGGTTGGGTGCTGGTGATGTTCATGCTGGTGCTGGTGTTCGTGCTGCTGCGCGAAGCCGCTTGGCTGCTGTCACGCCTGCTGCCGCGCGCATCACGCATCGCAACGCTGTGGCACGGCGTCGGCTTCAATCAAGGTGCAGCAGCGGTGATCGTGCTGCTGGCCACGCTGGGCATCTACAACGGCCTCAAGCCACCGCGAGTACACGAGCGTGAGCTGGTCGTGCCGCATCTGCCCAAGGAAATGGACGGCCTGCGCGTGGCGGTATTGGCCGACCTGCATATCAGCCCGGTCAAACGCACATGGCGTACCCAGCGCATCGTCGATGCAACCCTGGCGGTCAAACCCGACATGATTGTGTTGCCTGGCGACATGGCCGACGGTGGTCTGGAGGACAGCGGTCGTTTCGCCGCGCCGTTGGCGCAGCTCAAGGCGCCATACGGCGTCTGGTTGGCACCGGGCAACCACGAGTACTACTACGACTACAGCGCGTGGATGGCGCATTTCCGGCAGATGGGTCTGGGTGTGCTGGAGAACCAGACCGCACTGCTGACCATCAACGGCCGCAGACTGACGGTCTCGGGCATTGGCGACCTCGCGGCGCTGAAGCCGAGCTCGTACATGCATGGTGGTCTGGCGCCAGACATGCAGGCCGTCGTGGATGGTGGCAGGGGCGGCGAAGTCCATATATTGCTGGCCCACCAGCCCAAGCAGGCGCGCGCGGCCGCCGCGACCGGCGCGATCGACCTGCAGATTTCCGGGCATACCCATGGCGGGCACATGCTGGGATTCGACCGCTGGGTGGTAGCTCCCTTCAACCACGGGTTTGTGCGCGGCGAATACAGGGTGCGGGAGATGACCTTGTTCGTCAGCAGCGGCGTGGGCCAATGGGACGGCTTCACCGCGCGCCTGGGCGTGCCTTCCAGCATCGATGTGCTGGTGCTGCGCAGTCCGGCCAAGTAACCACTGGACTTTGTGGGAGCGGCGTGAGCCGCGAAGCTGGGGTGCTCAGCCTCTTGGCATCTTGGCATCTGATGATGTGCTTGCTTCGCGGCTGACGCCGCTCCCACAAAAAGCAGAGCTCGATGCCAGTTTGGTCAGGTGTCGTGATCGGCCTCGCTGCCGTCAACATTCCTGCGCTTGTCCGGCATCAATCTCGGCAAGGTGCTGACCACTGCCAGCGCCGCAAGCGTGGTGATGAAAGCCACCATCTCCATGCCCATGCCTGCAGCCATGCCAATGGCCGCCGTCATCCAGATGCCGGCGGCGGTAGTCAGGCCCTGGATACGCTCTTCGCTGTCGAGCTTGAGGATGGCGCCAGCGCCAAGGAAGCCGATGCCGGAGACGATGCCCTGCATCACCCGGGTGACATCGGCGCCCGAAATGCCCATCTGCAAGGGCGCCAATACGAACAGCGCCGAACCTGCCGAGACCAGAATATGGGTCTTCAAGCCGGCTGCGCGCCCTTTGCGCTCCCGCTCCAGGCCGAGCAGGCCGCCGAGCACGATGGCTGTGGCCAGCCGCGAGACGATGACGGTCAGGGTGCCGACGTCGGGAATGGCAAACTCGGCGGCCAGTGCCTGGCCGATTTCTGCAGCGATGCTCATACGATGGCGTCCTTTGTTGCTGGCGTGATCGGTGGGCGGGCCGTTGAAGGCTGATCGTGCGTTGGTTTTCCTTTACCGGGGGTGATGCCGAGGATACAAAAACGGCCCCGTCAGGGGCCGTCGTGGTGCGGATTGCAGCTCAGGTGATCAAAGCACGATCTGGTCGAAGCGCTCGACCCGGGTGTGACCGTGGGTGGCTTCACCGCTGCGCGGCTGCGGGTAGTCGCTCAGTCGGTCGACCAGTACCGTCTGCAAGCCGGCCTCGCGCGCGGCGTCCAGTTCTTCGACCACGTCGGACAGGAACAGGATTTCAGACGGATCGATGTTGATGGCCTTGGCGATATGCGCGTAGCTAGGCGCCTCGCGCTTGCCGCCGACTTCGGTGTCGAAGTTGCCGGAGAACAGGTCGTTGAGATCACCTGCGTCGCTGAAGCCGAAGAACAGCTTCTGCGCCGGCACCGAACCAGAGGAATACACGTACAACGGCAGGCCGCTGGCCTGCCAGCCGCGTAGTACATCGGCCACTTCCGGGTACAGGTGGGCGGTGTAGTCGCCGCTGCGGTAGCCCACGTCCCAGAGCATGCCTTGCAGCGCCTTGAGCGCGGTGTGCTTGCGGTCCTGGTCGATCCAGCCCTGCAGGGTTTCGACGATGACCTCGTCCTGACAGGCGCTGGCGGAAATTTCGGTAGCCACCGCGTCCAGCCACTGGCGGACCTGCGGTTCATTGCCGTGCGCCTGCACGAAGCCGGGCAGGGCGTTGCGGGCATACGGGAACAGCACTTCCTTGACGAAGGAGATGCTGGAGGTGGTGCCCTCGATGTCGGTGAGGATGGCTTTGATGGTCATGCTGGTCTTCCTGCATGGTGCTTCTAAGGGCGCCGATGCTTGGTTGGTGAGGAGCGAGGTGCAACGGCTAAGAGCTGCCCTCACCCCAACCCCTCTCCCGTGAACGGGAGAGGGGCTTATGGAGCAGAGCCGTTTCAGGCCGCGCTGGGCTCGTAGCGGGGGAAGCGCTGGGCGATGTCGGTGCCGGTGAAGTGGCCGACCCAGCCGTCCGGTTCGGTAAAGAAGCGGATCGCGGCGAAGCTGGGTTCCTCGCCCATGTCGAACCAATGGTTGACGCTGTCGGGCACTGCGATCAGGTCGTCCTTTACGCATTCCACCTCGTAGACCTTGTCGCCCACGTGCAGGGTGAACAGGCCCGAGCCGGCGACGAAGAAACGGACTTCGTCTTCCTTGTGGTAGTGCTCGTCGAGGAACTTCTTGCGGATCTCGGCGCGGGCCGGGTTGTCCGGTGCGATCGAGGCCACGTCCACGCTCTTGAAGCCGTGCTCGGCGACCAGGCGGTCGATGTCCTCGCGGTAGGCGGCAAACACTTCTTCCTGGCTGGCACCCGGGGTAACCGGGTGCTTGGCCCGCCAGCGTTCAAAGGTGACGCCGATCTTGTTCAGTTCGGCGGCAATGACGGCGCCGTCGCGGCTGTCGAACAGCGGCGCGTCAGGGGCGGTTTCGTTGAAAATGCGCAGTCGGCTCATGGGGGACTCGACGTAGTAGGAAGAAGGATCAGGCGTGGCCGCGCAGGCGGCGCAGCTCCAGTTCGCAATGCAGCAGGAACTCGAACGCCTCCAGGTGGCGACGGGCTTCGCCCATGTCGCGGCCCCAGGCATACAGGCCATGGCCGTCGATCAGGTAGCCCCACATCGGCCCCTTGTCGAGTTCGGCCTCAACCTGGGCGGCCAGTACATCCATGTCCTGGGTGTTGGGGAACACCTTCAGGTCGACGGCGGTCTCGTGGGTGGTGTTGCCATGCAGGGCCTTGAGCAGCTCATAGCCCTCCAGGCGGATATGACCGTCGCTGCCGTACAGACGTGAGGCGATGGTCTGCACCGGCGAATGGGTATGCAACACGCAGCCGATTTCCGGGAAGCGGGCATAGAGCTGGGTGTGCAGTTGGGTCTCAGCGGACGGGCGCAGCGGGCGGCCCACGGCCTTGCCGTCGAAATCCACCACCATGATGTCGCTTTCGATCAGCCGCCCCTTGTCCTTGCCGGACACGGTGATGGCCGCATGCTGGTCGTCCAGCCGGTGCGAGAAGTTGCTGCTGGTGGCAGGTGTCCAGCCGGCGTGGGCCAGCTCACGGATGTTGTCGATCAGCAGCTGAGCCAGTTCGCTCAGTCGCTGGGCGTCATAGGGGACGGTAGGCGCGTTCATGGACAGCATTTTACGTGTCCTTGCCAGCGCCGGGGAGTTTGTCGGCCGTTGGCGTTCCGTCGGGACTACTGGAGCCATATTCCCTCTCGGGATGAGGCCAGTTGGCTATACGTTTAGTCCGGACAGTCATGGTTCATCATTTGGATCGAGACAAGTGGCATTTCCCTGAGCTGGCCGTGCGTCGTGGTATGGACAGGCGAAATGCGACTGCAACAGAATCGGGGTGAAGCTTTGATCAGGGGGTGACATGGAAGGAAATGCATCATCACGGCGTTATACCGTTGTTGCGATGGCGGCTTTTGCTGCGTCTCTGCTAAGTGGGTGCACCAGCATGTGGTATCCAAACCCTGGCGCGCCACCTTTCAGTGACGCATCGTCGCTGTGTCGTAGCAAGGGACGGCTACAGTTTCCGATCAAGAACGAAGTCGCTTACCGCACGATCTATGTAAATCGCGAAGAACCTTGCCGGGGCGCCGGCGAAAAGTGCGATGACGAGAAACGCAAGATAAATAATGTCGAGCACCAGGAAATCGAGACCTACGTGCTGGACGTAAACGAGTACGACCGGGACCAAGAGTACACGGCCTGTATGAGCAGACAGGGCTGGACCCTGAAATCTGACTGGTTCTGGCGGCACTGATGACGTTGCCATGCGGCATGCGATAACCGGAATCACCGGCCGTCCGCCTGCAAGCGCATGGGACGGCATGCCCCGGGTGCATTGACCCGGGGCATGGGTAAGGATCAGTTCTTGCCGGCCTTGTTGGCTGCGTTCAATTTGCTGTGACGCACGCCATAAAGGAAATAGATGATGAAGCCGGTTGCCGTCCAGACACCCATCAGCATCCAGTTGTGCAGGGTCATCGCGGTCAACAGGGCGATGCAGCTGAGCACGCCCAGGCTGCAGATCAACCAGGCCATCGGGATGCGGAACGGGCGCGGCAGGTCCGGCTGGGTGCGGCGCAGGACCAGCACGCCGGCGCAGACCGCGGCAAAGGCGATCAGCGTGCCCATCGAGGTCAGTTCACCGAGGATATCCAGCGGGAACAATGCCGCCAGCAGGGCGATGCCGATACCGGTGATGACGGTATTGATGTGCGGGGTGCGGTACTTGGGGTGGATCTTGGTGAATACCGGCGGCAGCAGGCCGTCGCGGCCCATGATCATGAAGATGCGCGGCTGGCCGATCACCATCACCAGCACCACTGAGGCCAGGCCGATCAGCGCGCCGACTTCGACGATGATGCGCAGCCAATCCAGCTGCGGGTGCGCGGCAACGGCGGTGACCACCGGCTCGGCGGTGCCCAGCAGCTGATATGGCACCAGACCGGTCATCACCGCAGCCATTGCGATGTACAGCACGGTGCAGATCACCAGCGACAACAACATGCCGATCGGCAGGTCGCGCTGCGGGCGGTGCGATTCCTGTGCCGCCACCGACACCGCTTCAAAGCCGATATAGGCGAAGAACACCATTGCCGCGCCGCGCAGTACGCCTTCAAAGCCGTACTTGCCGGGGCCTTCGTTGGCCGGAATGAACGGAGTCCAGTTGCTGGTGTCCACGTACTTCCAGCCGGCAACGATCACCAGGATGATCAGGCCGGTCTTGAGCACCACCATGGCCATGTTCATCGCCGAGGACTTGCTGATGCCGACGTAGCACAGCCAGGTCAGCAGCAGTACCAGGATGGCCGCTGGGATGTTGGCAATGGCACCGGTGGGCTTGAGCTGGGCGTCCAGCGGGGCGCTGACCAGCGCCGCTGGCAGGTGGATGTCGAAATGGTTGAGGAAGCTGAGGAAGTAACCGGTCCAGCTGACCGCCACTGCCGAAGCCGAGACGCCGTACTCCAGCACCAGCATCCAGCCGATGAACCAGGCCGACAGCTCGCCAAAGGTCGCGTAGGTGTAGGTATAGGCGCTGCCGGAGACCGGCACCATCGAGGCGAACTCGGCATAGGCCAGCGCACAGAAGGCGCAGCAGATGGCCGCCAGCACGAAGGACAGCATGATTGCCGGGCCGGCATGGTTGGCCGCGGCCTGGCCAGTGATGACGAAAATACCGCCGCCGATCACCGCACCGATGCCCAATGCAGTGAGCCCCCAGGGCCCAAGGGTTCGGCGCAGGCTCAGGCCATTGGCTTCCTCATGTGCGGCGTGCGGATGTTTGGTGGCCCAGAGTTGCTTGAACATGTTTCGGGTCTTCGCTCATCGGTGCGCGGCGGGCGCGCAAAAGAAAACCGGCGCGCGGGGCGCCGGTCAGGGGGTAGATCAGGCTTGCTTGTTCAGCTTGCTGTTGCGGATGCCGTAGCCGAAATAGATACACAGTCCCAGCAGCGTCCAGCCAACGAACAGGTGCCAATGCACAACGAAGGCCTGCATGAACAGCGCCAGGCAAGCGAGCGCGCCCAGCGGGCAGATCAGCCATGCGGCCGGCACCTTGAACGGGCGCACGATGTCGGGCTTGGTACGACGCAGCACCAGCACGCCGATGCAGACCGTGGCGAAGGCCAACAGGGTGCCCATCGACACCAGCTCGCCCAGCACGTTCAACGGCACCAGACCGGCCAGCAGGGCGGCCAGCACGCCGACTACCACGGTGCTGACGTACGGGGTGCGGAAGCGCGGATGGACCTTGCCGAACATCTTCGGCAGCAGGCCGTCGCGGGAGATGGTGTAGGCGATGCGCGACTGACCCATCATCATCACCAGCACCACCGAGGACAGGCCGGCGATGGCGCCGATCTCGACTGCGGTCTTCAGCCAGGACAGGGTCGGGTAGGCTTCCAGCGCGGTGGCCACCGGCTTGTCGGTGCCCAGCAGGTTGTACGGCAGCATGCCGGTCAACACGGCGCAGACGACGATGTAGACGATGGTGCAGATGGCCAACGAGCCGAGCAGGCCGATCGGCATGTTCTTCTGCGGGTCCTTGGTTTCGCCGGCGGCGGTGGAGACCGCATCGAAGCCGATATAGGCGAAGAACACGATGGTGGCGGCACGGAACACGCCACTCCAGCCAAATTCACCGAAGGTGCCGGTGTTTTCCGGGATGAACGGGTGCCAGTTTGCCGGGTCGATGTACTGGATGCCGAAGCCGACGAACAGGCAGATCACGATGACCTTGATCGCCACGATGATGGCATTGACTAGGGTGGACTGGGTAACGCCGACGTAGAGCAGGCCGGTGATGGCCGCCACGATCAGCACCGCAGGCAGGTTGAACAGCTTGCCGGAGTTGACGAACTCGCTGCCGGTCCAGGCCAGCGGCGCCGCCGACAAGGCATCGGGGAAGGGCATGTGCAGCGTGGTGGTGATGAAGCTGATCAGATAGGCCGACCAACCGACCGCTACCGAGGCCGAAGCGAACAGGTATTCCAGTACCAGGCACCAGCCGATGAACCAGGCCATGCCTTCGCCCAAAGTGGCGTACGAATAGGAGTAGGCGCTGCCGGAGACCGGCATCATCGCCGCGAACTCGGCGTAACACAGGCCGGCCAGCGCGCAGGCGATGCCGGCGAAGACGAAGGACAGCATCACCGCCGGCCCAGCGTGGTTGGCCGCGGCCTGGCCGGTCAGCACGAAGATGCCCGCGCCGATCACCGCACCGATGCCTAGCAGGATCAGATGCTTGGCTGTGAGGGTGCGCTTGAGTGTGGCTTCGCCTTGCAGGCTGCCTTCGACCGGCTCACCGGCATCAACATGTGCGGCCGGTTCGACCGGCTTGACCCTCAACAGTGCTTTAAGCATTCCGCAAATTCCCGAGCTGTGTATTGGCCCGAACGCGCTGAGGCGACGGGACCGATTTGTATGGCGACGCAAGCTGAACGGTCGGCAACCACTCTACCTTGCCAAAGCTAGCGAAACTCGACAAGCGCAACTGCAACATCGACAGCGATAATGACCGCCGGATCGAAAAGATGGGATGTGCTTACAGTCATGCTTGGACAGGATCAGCAGTTGCTACAGGCATTTGAGGGCTATTCCCGGCGGCATCCGGAGCACGAGGAGGTGGCGCGGGAATTCCTGGCCTTGCTTGATGAAGGCGGGGTGGACCCATTCACCCGCGAGCGGCTGGCCGGGCACTTCACTGGTAGCGCCTGGCTGGTCAGCGCCGATGGCCGGCGCGCGCTGCTCACCCATCACCGCAAGCTGCAACGCTGGTTACAGTTGGGCGGGCATGCCGATGGCGACCACGATCTTGCCGCGGTAGCGCTGCGCGAGGCCGAAGAGGAGTCCGGCCTGTCTGGCCTGACCTTGGCGTCGGCTGAGATTTTTGATCTGGATCGGCATTGGATTCCTGAGCGCAAGGATGTTCCTGGTCATTGGCACTACGACGTGCGCTATGTGGTCGTTGCCGGTAGCAACGAGGCGTTCGTGGTCAGCGAGGAGTCGCTGGAGCTGGCGTGGCGGCCGGTAACCGAGATCGCCAGCGAGGAAGACGAATCCATGCGGCGGATGGCAAACCGGTGGCTGCAGAGATAGAAGGGGCATGTAGGAGCGGCGTCAGCCGCGAAGCAGGCAATGCTTGATCGCTGGCAATGCCTGCAATCTGAGTGTCCATCAGCTTCGCGGCTTACGCCGCTCCCACAGAACCGCTGGTGGTCTTGTAGGAGCGGCGTCAGCCGCGAAGCAGGCATGGCTCGATGGCAGGAATTTCCTGCAATCTGAGCATCCATCATTCCGCTGGGGGTGCTACCGGGAAGGCCCTGCCGAGCATGGCTCGGCACTACAGTCCCCTCTCCCGCGCAGGAGAGAGGTGGGGGCGGCTTGTCAGTACAGGATGCGGGTACGCAGGGTGCCCTGGATCGTCGCCAGCTCTTCGCGGATCGCAGCAGCCTGTTCTTCGCTGGCGGTGATGTCGATCACCACATAACCGACCTTGGGGTCGGTGCGCAGGAACTGGCCGTCGATGTTGAGGTTGTGACGCGAGAAGATCTCGTTGATCTTGGACAGCACGCCCGGCACGTTGCGGTGGATGTGCAGCAGGCGCAGGCTCTGCTCGTGCTCCGGCAGGGTTACTTCCGGGAAGTTGACCGCAGACAGGGTCGAGCCGTTGTCGCTGTAACGCACCAGCTTGGCCGCCACTTCCACGCCAATGTTTTCCTGCGCTTCCAGCGTGGAGCCGCCGACGTGCGGGGTCAGGATCACGTTGTCATGCGCGGTCAACGGCGATTCGAACAGGTCGCCATTGCCCTTGGGCTCGACCGGGAACACGTCCACGGCAGCGCCACCGAGGTGGCCCGAAGCCAATGCCGCGTCCAGCGCGTCGATATCAACCACGGTGCCGCGCGCTGCATTGATCAGGTGCGCACCCTTCTTCATCTTGCCCAGTTGCTCAGCGCCCATCATCCACTGCGTGGAGGCGTTCTCCGGCACGTGCAGGGTGACCACGTCCGAGCGCTTCAGCAGGTCGTCCAGGCTGATGGCTGGGTGCGCATTGCCCAACGACAGCTTGGTTTCGATGTCGTGGAAAATCACGTGCATGCCCAGCGCCTCGGCCAGCACGCCTACCTGGGTGCCGATATGGCCGTAACCGATGATGCCCAGCGTCTTGCCGCGCACTTCGTGGCTGCCGGCGGCCGACTTCGACCAGCCGCCGCGATGGCATTCGGCGTTCTTCTGCGGAATGCCGCGGGTCAACATGATCGCCTCGGCAATCACCAGCTCGGCGACCGAGCGGGTGTTGGAGTAGGGCGCGTTGAACACCGGAATACCGGCCAGCTCGGCCGCTTCCAGGTCGACCTGGTTGGTGCCGATGCAGAAGCAGCCGACCGCGATCAGGCGCTTGGCTTCGGCCAGCACCTCGGCGCTGAGATGGGTGCGTGAGCGGATGCCGACGATATGTGCTTCGGCGATGCGCGCCTTCAGTTCGTCCTCGGGCAGCGACTTGCTGTGCAGCTCGATCTGCGAGTAACCGGCCGCCTTGAAGACGTCCACGGCGGTCTGGCTGACCCCCTCAAGCAACAAAACGCGGATGTCCTGCTTCGGAAACGAGGTCTTCTTGGGCGACATGTCGTGAACGGCGGCATAGAGGGGTGGGCCGTCAACTATGCCAGAACCGCGCCCGCTTTTGTGCGCTGCGCAATGCCGCAAAGCCTTGATGGCAAGAGGTTTCATCTGAAATCCAGGGTTGACGTCAATTGCCGGGGCTCAGACTGGACGCGACGCCATGCCGGTGTCACGCTTGGCGGCTTTCACGTCGCCGAAGCACCGCCATGACCGATCCGCGCCTGGAATCCCTGTTGCAGTCCTGCCCCGACCTGCGTCTGAAGACCGAGCCGGGCGATCTGGAGCACTACGGGCGCGATTGGACCCGGCGCTGGACGCCGGCCCCGTTGGCCATCGCCTTGCCGGGCAACGTCGAAGAAGTGCAGGCGGTAGTGCGCTGGGCCAATCAGCACAATGTGGCCGTGGTGCCATCGGGCGGCCGTACCGGCCTGTCCGGCGGCGCGGTTGCCGCCAACGGCGAGCTGGTACTGAGCCTGGAGCGCATGAACAAGCCGCTGGGCTTCGACGCGGTGGATCGCACCTTGGTAGTGCAGGCCGGCATGCCGCTGGAAGCGGTGCACAACACCGCCAAGGAACATGGGCTGATCTACCCGGTGGATTTCGCCGCGCGTGGCTCCTGTTCCATCGGCGGCAATATCGCCACCAATGCTGGCGGCATCCGCGTGATCCGTTACGGCAATACCCGCGAGTGGATTGCCGGGCTCAAGGTGGTTGCCGGTAATGGCGAACTGCTGGAGCTCAACAAGGGCTTGATCAAGAATTCCAGCGGCTACGACTTCCGCCAGCTGATGATCGGCTCAGAAGGCACGCTCGGCATCGTGGTCGAGGCGACGCTGAAGCTGACCGATCCACCGCCGACCACCAATGTGATGGTGTTGGCGCTGCCCTCGTTTGAAGTGTTGATGCAGGTGTTCTCCGCCTTCCGCGAGCGCTTGCAGCTGGAGGCCTTCGAGTTCTTCACCGACCTGGCGGTCAAGCACGTCACCGCGCACGGCGCGCAGTATCCGTTTGACGAGATTCACCCTTACTACGTGGTGACCGAATACGCCTCGGCCGATGAGGCCGGCGAAGCGGCCGCGCTGGCTGCGTTTGAGCACTGCATGGAGCAGGGCTGGGTGCTGGATGGTGTGATCAGCACCAGCGAGGCACAGGCGCAGCAGCTGTGGCGTCTGCGCGAAGGCATCACCGAGTCGGTGGCGCGCTACAAGCCGTACAAGAACGATGTTTCGGTGCGGATCTCGGCGATGCCGGCGTTCCTGGCCGAAACCCAGGCGCTGATCAATGGCGCCTATCCGCACTTTGAAGTGGTGTGGTTCGGACATATCGGCGACGGCAACCTGCACATCAATGTGCTCAAACCCGATGACACCAGCGACGCTGAGTTCCTCAGCCAGTGCGAGCATGTGACCAAGCTGCTGGCGCAGGTGCTGTTGCGGTTTGATGGCAGCATCTCGGCCGAGCATGGTATTGGCCTGGTCAAGAAGGCCTATCTCTCCAGCACCCGTAGCGAGGCCGAAGTCGCCTTGATGCGCGGGGTCAAGCGCGCGTTCGACCCGAACTGGTTGTTGAACCCGGGCAAGCTGTTCGATCCCTGAGCGGACGGCGGACACGCTTGCCTCGTTGAACGCTGGACTACTCGCGCGGTAGTTCCAGCACGAAGCGGCTGCCGCCCTCGGCGCCGCTGCTGCAGGACACATGGCCGCCGTGGGCATCGGCGATCGCCTTGACCACCGCCAGGCCGAGCCCGCTGCCGCCACCTTGGCGCGAGCGCGAGCCATCGCCGCGCATGAACGGATCGAAGACATGCGGCTGCAGGTTCGCCTCGATGCCCGGGCCGTTGTCCTCGATGGCCAGCTGCACGTGGTCCTTGCCGTCCTGGATTGAAATCCGCACCCGTCCTGGGCTGGCATAACGGCGCGCGTTCTCCAGCAGGGCGAGCAGGGCCTGACGCAGTCGGGTCGGGTCGCAATACGCCAGGTGTTCGTCGCGGTGGGTTTTCAGCTCCAGCACGGAACCGGCGCTGCGGAAAGCGGGATCAACCATGGTCATCACCGAATGCACTTCCTGCACCACATCGGTTGGCGCACGTCGTACGTCGAGCCTGCCGTTGCCGGCCAGCCCAAGCACGCGCAGGTCCTCGATCAGTCGCGACAGGCCTTCCACCTGCGATAGCAGGCTGCGGAACTGCGCTTCGTCCGGCTGGAACACGCCATCCGCCAAGCCCTGCAAACGGCCGCGCAGGATGGTCAGCGGCGTGCGCAGTTCATGTGCGATCGCCGCGTGCCACAGCGTGCGTTCGCGGTCCATGTGCTGCAGGCGTGCGGCCATGGTGTTGAAGTCCTCGACCAGCAAGGCAACCTCATCCAGCGCATCGTCGCTGGCGCTGGCACGTACGCCCAGGTCACCATCGGCGAGCGCGCGCACCGACTCCATCAAGGTGTTGAGCGGGGACACGATGCGTCGGGTGAGGCGGATCGATGTGGCCAATGCCAAGGCCAAACCGACCACGGTGACACTCGCCATCCAGGCCAGCTCAGGACCCGTCGGCAGCCAGCCTTCTGGTTGTTCCACTGCGCTGGCTGGAAAGAACTCGACCAGAATCGCCCACAGCATGCAGGAAGACAGGATCGTGATCACGATGACACTGACCACCATCAGCGACATCGACACGGTGATGTGTCGATTGAGACCGAGGCGGCGCATCAGCGATCCGCCGCCAGGCGGTAGCCGACACCGCGCACACTGGCCGGCATGTTGGCCACGCCTACGTCATCGAGCTTGCGCCGCAACTTGCTGACATGGCTGTCGACGGTGCGTTCCAGTGCCTCGCTCTCGGGCAGGCATTGGTGCATGAGTTCGCTGCGGCTGAAGATGCGGGTAGGTGCCAGTGCCATGCAGTGCAGCAACTTGAACTCGGTCAGGGTGAGCAACAGCTCGTGGCTATAGCCTTCGCCCTCGACGTGCACGCAATGGGTTTGCGGATCGATCAGCAATGGCCCTGCGCGCAATGATGCGGCGGCCTGTCGCGGCGCTGCACGCAGGGTGCGGCGCAGTACCGCACGTACCCGCGCGGCAACTTCGGCCGGGTTGAATGGCTTGACCACGTAGTCGTCTGCGCCCATCCGCAAGGCGGTGAGCTTGTCCAGATCCTGATCCAGTGCGGTCAGCATGATGATCGGCGTATCGCTGCTCTGGCGCAGCTGCGACAGCACGCCCCAACCATCGATGCCGGGTAGCTGGACATCCAGCAGCACCAGATCGGGGCGGGCACTGCGGTGCAGCTCAAGTGCTGTGCGGCCGTCGGCGGCGCGCACAACGCGCAGCTTCTCCCGCTCCAAATAGGCAGCAATGATGTCGGCGATCTCGGTTTCGTCCTCGACGATCAGGACAAGTGCATCATGGGAGCGGTCCCATTGCGCCATCGCGGCGGCGGGTAGGTGTGCAGTCATTGCCGGGTGGGACCGAAAGGTTCTGGCCTCCATGCTATCTCCACATTCCCTCCATCGAAACCCCATCATCGGCCCGCACACTGCGCGCCTGCGTTCCTGCAGGCTTTCCAGTACCACGTGTAGCGATGACCATTCGACGGATTACGACGGCCGTGTGTGCGGCTCTGGTTTTGGCCATGACGGCCTGCTCCTCCCCTGAAGCACCTCCGCAAGCGGTAGCCAAGGTCAGCGTGCTGACCGTTGCCGCACAACGCGTGCAGCGCGATGACGAGCTGCAGGGGCGGGTGTCTGCGCTGCGCACCGCGCAGATCCGCGCGCAGGTAGGCGGCATCGTGCGCAAGCGCCTGTTCGAGCAGGGTGCCGAAGTTGCTGCCGGGCAGGCGCTGTTCCAGATCGATCCGGCGGCATTCCGTGCGGATGTCGACTCAGCGCTGGCGGCATTGCAGCGCAGCGAGGCGGCACTGGCGCGCAGCCGGGTGCAGGCGCAGCGCCTGCAGGCGCTGGCCGCCGCGCAGGCGGTGAGCCAGCAGAATCGCGATGACGCGACGTTCGAATACGAGCAGGCGCGTGCCGCGGTGGCCGAGGCCAGGGCAATCCTGGCAAGGCGCCAACTGGATCTGCGCTATGCCACGGTCAGCGCGCCCATTGACGGTCGTATCGATCAGGCAATGGTGACCGAAGGCGCCTTGGTGAACTCCGCCGACAGCGAGCCGATGGCGCTGGTGCAGCAGATCGACCAGGTCTATGTCGATGTGCGCCAGCCAGCCTCGCAGTTGCCAGAAATGCGCAAGGGTGTGGTCGATGGCAGCGCGCTTTCGGTGGCGATCATCGGCGCCAATGGTCAGGTTCATGAGCAACCAGGGCAGCTGTTGTTCTCGGGCATCAATGTCGACGCGCGTACTGGCGATGTGGTGTTGCGGGTGCTGGTCGACAATCCTCGTCGCGAGCTGTTGCCGGGCATGTTCGTGCGTGCGCGGGTGCCGCGTGGCGCGGCCAGCCAGCTGCCGCTACTGCCGCAGCAGGCGGTGCTGCGCAGTGCCGGTGGTCAGGCTTATGCCTGGGTGATCGGTGGTGACGGCAAGGCCATCATCCGCACCATCGAAATCGACGGCAGCGTGGACCGGCAGTGGATCGTGCGCAGCGGCCTGAAGGTCGGCGAGCGAGTGGTGGTTGAAGGTCAGGAACGTCTGCAGGAAGGGCGCCTGGTCGAAACCTCGCCTTGGCAGCCGCTGTCCGCGCAGGGCAAGGCCACCGTTGCATCCAGTAACCACTGAAGGTAAGCCATGGCTCGTTTCTTCATTGATCGCCCGGTATTCGCCTGGGTGCTGGCGATCTTCATCGTGCTGGCCGGCGTACTGGCGATTCCGCAGCTTGCGGTGGAACGCTATCCGTCGGTGGCGCCGACCAGTGTCAGCATCTATGCCAGCTATCCCGGTGCCAGTCCGCAGACCCTGGATGACTCGGTTGTTGGCTTGATCGAGCGCGAGCTGTCCAGCGTCAAACACCTGCTGTACTTCCAATCGTCGGTGGATACTTCCGGTGAGGCCTCCATCACCGCCACCTTCGCTCCGGGCACCAATCCGGAATTGGCGCAGGTCGACGTACAGAACCGGATCAAGGCGATCGAGCCGCGGTTGCCTGCCAGCGTGCGCCAGAACGGCGTGTTCGTGGAGGCGGCTGGTTCCGGTTTCTTGATGCTTGTCGGGCTGAAGTCGCCCGATGGCAGCGTGGACGAAGCGCAGTTGGGCGACTTCATGGCGCGCAACATCATCGAGGAGCTGCGCCGTATCGACGGGGTCGGCCGCGTCCAGTTGTTCGGTGCCGAGCAGGCCATGCGCATCTGGCTGGACCCATCCACATTAGCCGGTTATGAGCTCACCATCGGCGATGTGGTCGCCGCCATCGAGCAGCAGAATCAGAACATCGCCCCGGGCCGTATCGGCGACTCGCCCAGCGTGGCTGGGCAGCGCATTACCGTGCCCTTGGTCGCCGATGGCCAGCTGACGACGCCGGCGCAGTTCGCGGCGATTGTGCTGCGTGCCGGTGCTGATGGCTCGCGGGTGTTGCTGGGTGACGTGGCGCGGGTGGAGATCGGCGCGCAGAGCTATGCATGGGGTACCCGCGAGGACGGCCAGGTAGCAACTGCCGCAGGCATCCAGCTGCGTCCGGGCGCAAATGCGGTGAGCACGTCTTCGGCGGTGCGAGCGCGCATGGCCGAGTTGCAGTCGCTGCTGCCGGTCGGCGTGGAAGCCAGCATTCCGTTCGATACCGCGCCGTTCGTGAAGATCTCCATCCAGAAGGTGTTGCAGACCCTGCTGGAAGCTATGCTGCTGGTGTTCGCGGTGATGTTCCTGTTCCTGCAGGACTGGCGTTACACCCTGGTGCCGGCGCTGGTCGCGCCGATTGCGCTGCTGGGCACCTTCGCAGTGATGCTGGCGTTGGGCTTCTCTATCAATGTGCTGACCATGTTCGGCATGGTGCTGGCCATTGGCATCATCGTCGACGATGCGATCGTGGTGGTCGAAGGCGTTGAGCGGATCATGGCCGAGCAGGGGCTGGCGCCGCGCGAGGCCACGATCAAGGCCATGCGTGAGCTGACCAGTGCGGTGGTTGGCATCACCCTGGTGCTGACCGCAGTGTTCATTCCGATGGCGTTTGCCAGTGGCTCGGTGGGCGCGATCTATCGCCAGTTCACCGTGTCGATGGCGGTGGCGATCCTGATCTCGGCGCTGCTGGCGTTGAGCCTGACCCCGGCACTGTGCGCAACCCTGCTACGGCCGGTCGCGCACGAGCGGCCGCGCGGGCGTGTGTTCGCAGCATTCAATCGCGGATTCGCGCGCATGAGTGGGCGCTATCACCGCAGCGTGGCCGCGGTGCTGCGTCGCGGTGGACGGGTCATGGGAGTGTTCGCCGGCTTGCTGCTGGTGCTGTTGCTTGGCCTGCAATGGCTGCCGGGCGCCTTCTTGCCCGAGGAGGATCAGGGCTACTTCATAACCTCGATCCAGCTGCCTGCCGAGGCGACCGCCGAGCGCACCCTGGCCGTGGTCCAGGACTATGAGGCACATATCGCGTCGCGACCGGGCATCGCCGCCAATCAGGTCATCACTGGTTATAGCTTTGCCGGTTCGGGTCCCAGTGCCGCCATGGCGTACACCATGCTCAAGGACTGGGGCGAGCGCGGCGGGGCGACCGCTGCCGGTGAGGTGGCAGCGACCTTGGAGGCGATGGCGGCCAGCAGCGAGGGTGAGGTGATCAGCGTGATGCCGCCGGCCATCGACAGCCTCGGTAACTCCTCCGGCTTCAGTCTGGCGCTGCAGGCCCGCAGTGGCCAGACCCAGCTGCAGCTGCGCGCCGCTCAGAAGCAATTGTTGGCGTTGGCTCAGGCCAGCCCGTTGCTGGGCGAGGTGCACGCCGATGGCCTGCCATCGGGCAACAGCGTGCGGCTGCAGATAGATCGCGCCAAGGCCGAGGCGATGGGCGTCGGCTTTGCCGACATCAGCAGTACTTTGTCGGTGGCGATGGGCTCGCAGTACGTCAATGACTTTCCCAATGCGGGGCGTCTGCAACAGGTGATCCTGCAGGCGGATGCACCATTCCGGATGGAGGTCGAGGATGTGTTGCGTCTATACGTGCGCAATGCGCAGGGCGGCATGGTTGCACTTGCGGAGCTGGTCAGCCCGCAGTGGGAGGAGTCGCCATTGCAGCTGCAGCGCTACCTTGGCTTTCCTGCATTGAATGTCTCGGGTGCGCCAGCCGAAGGCGTCTCCACCGGTCAGGCCATGGCCGAGATGGAGCGGCTTGCGGCGCAGTTGCCGCCGGGTTTTGCCCTGCAATGGACCAGCCAGTCGCTGCAGGAGAAAACGTCCGGGTCACAGGCTCCTTGGCTGCTGCTGATATCGATGCTGGTGGTCTTCCTGGTGCTGGCCGCCCTGTACGAGAGTTGGTCGATACCGATGGCGGTGATGCTGGTGGTGCCGCTCGGCCTGCTGGGTGCGGTGGCGGCGGTGTTGCTGCGTGGCATGCCCAATGATGTTTTCTTCAAGGTCGGCATGATCACGGTGATCGGCCTGTCGGCGAAGAATGCGATCCTGATCGTGGAATACGCACGGCAGTTGCAGCAGCAGGGGATGACTGCGGCGCAGGCCGCACTGCGGGCCGCACGGCTGCGTCTGCGGCCGATCCTGATGACGTCGATGGCGTTCGCACTGGGTGTGGTGCCGTTGATGCTGGCGCAGGGCGCGTCGCGGGAAACCCAGCAGGCCATTGGTACCGGCGTGTTTGGCGGGATGGTGACGGCAACGGTGCTGGCGGTGTTCTTCGTGCCGGTGTTCTATGTCGTGGTGGATGGCAGTTGGCGCTGGTTGCGCCAGCGTCTGCCGGGTTTGCGCAGGAGTCCTGCAGGCGGGGGATGATGAACGGATCAGGCGGGCAGGCCGGTTGCAGGTTCCAACCAACGGCGGCGGTGGTTACTCTTGGCGTCCTTCACACCCGATGTTGACCTGCCGATGATCCGTAAGATCCTGTTCTGCGCCTTGATTGCCCTGCCGATGACGGCATTCGCCTCCAGCTTTGCAGGTACGTCGGCCGGCTCCGCATCGGGCGCATCGTCCAATTCGTCGGGCAGCTCTTCGGGCGATGACAAGGTGTTGCTGGATGCACGCGAAGACGCGGCTGGTTTTGTTGCCAGCAATGGCGAGATCCGTGGCGCATGGCTGGAAGCGGCCCTGATCCAGCTGCGCGAGCGTGATGCTGCCGCGCGCGATGCCAGCGACATGGCCTTGGCCCGGAAGATCCTGGCCCTGTGACGAACTTCCGCCGGCTGCCGCCCGCGCGGTGGCTGGCGGTGTTGCTGCTGCTCTGCG
Source organism: Stenotrophomonas sp. STEN030 (assembly GCF_056759995.1). Lineage (NCBI taxonomy): Bacteria > Pseudomonadati > Pseudomonadota > Gammaproteobacteria > Lysobacterales > Lysobacteraceae > Stenotrophomonas > Stenotrophomonas sp. STEN030. The sequence goes on from NZ_JBRREB010000002.1 coordinate 34,922, forward strand.
TCAGCGCGCCCTTGCAGGCGGCAGTGCGCATCGAGCTGCAGGCAACTGTGCCGGCGCTGGATTCGGCGCAGCTACTGGCCAGCCAGCAACTGATCGACGATGTACTGGCGCGGATTCCCGCCGGTATCGAGGGCAGCGGCGCCTTGACGCTGCAGCTACGCTGGCGTGACGACTTGCCCGAGCATGTGCAGGGCAGGGCGCGCGGGCGTGAGCTTGGCTTGGACAAGCGCCTGCTGCCGCTGTTGTTGCAGGGTGGTCCTGCATCCTCTGCCAGCTCCGCCCAGGCCTGGCGTCAGGCACGAGCTGCGCTGATCCATGAGCTGGGACATGCGCTGGACCGGTCCGCCAAGCGCGGCTGGTCAGGTCAATCACGTTTTCTGGATCTGGCCGGTTGGCAGCAGCGCCCATTGTGGCCGGGCCGTGGCCGCAACCACTTCAGTTTGCGCAGCCCGGATCGCTACGAACTGGAAAGCCCCGCTGAGTTCTTCGCGGTAAACCTCGAGCACTATCTGCTGGACCCGGACTACGCTTGTCGGCGTCCGCTTCTGCACGCCTGGTTTGGCGAGAATCTAGGCGCGCCGCGGCAACTGGACCTGGTGCCGTGCCCGCAGACAATGCCGTTCATGCAGGCCGGCGAGCAGGAAGGCCAGGCTGATCTGCTTGCTCTCGACCCGGCGCGGGTCTACGAAATCGACTACCTGCTGGCCGAAGGCAATGAGAAGCTGATGAGCCGCTGGGGCCACAGCATGTTGCGGCTGGTGGTGTGTGCGCCCGGGCGTACACCTGGCCCGGCCTGCCGGATGGATCTGCAATACCACCTGGTGCTGTCGTTCCGCGCCTTCGTCGGCGATGTGCAGATATCCAGCTGGCGCGGCCTGACCGGGTCCTATCCGTCGCGCTTGTTCGTGTTGCCGCTGAGCCGGGTGATCGAGGAATACACCAAGGTCGAACTGCGCGGGGTGTCATCCACACCACTGCGCCTGCAGCGTGATGAGATCAACGCGGTGCTGCAGCAGGCGGCGCGGCTGCACTGGGATTACGACGGGCGCTACTACTTCATCAGTAACAACTGCGCGGTGGAAACCGGCAAGCTGCTGGGCGACGGCGCGCCGCGGCTGGGCACGGCCGAGCTGCTGTCGATCACTCCGACCGGCTTGCTGCGCAGCCTGCGCGCCGAAGCACTAGCCGATCCGCCACGTGATCGTGCACAGGCGCTGCGTGGTGGCTATTACTTCGAGTCGGCGGCGGCCCACTACGCGCTGGTGTTCGAGGTCGCCCGCAAAGCCCTGCCGTTGCCGGCCAAGGACGTGAAGGCATGGTTGGCTCTGCCGCCCGCACAACGGCGGACGTGGATGCAGCAAGCCGATGATCAGGTGCTGGCGGCCATGTTGCTGCTGGAGCAGGCCGCGTGGCGACGGGGGGAGGTGGCTGCAGCTGATGTGCTCAAGCGCAGTCTGCTTGCCGGCGGCAAGCGGCTGCCGGAAATGGCGGACTTCCAGGCGCTGATGGAACGGTCTGCTGCGTTGCTGGCTCCGGGTAGCCTGTTGGGGCCGGGTCAGGGCTATGGCATTCCCGATGCGGATGAACAGGCGCGTTTGCGCGCCGAGGCTGCCGCTGGGGCGGGGCTTGCCCAGCAACAATGGCAGGGCCTGCGCGAGGCTGCCTTGGCCGGCTTGCCCGGAGCGCAGCGCGCGCGGATGGAGCAGATCGAAGCGAACCTGCTGTACCTGCGGCAGAGGCTGCGTTTAGGGTACGGTACGCAAGCAGGGGAGGCGGCGATGCTCGATGAGCGGCGTCCGGGTCGGTTTTCAGGAGAGCGCGGTTGATTGGTACTGAGCAGCAGACGGCCGATGCGATGGCCGAGGATGTGTTGAAGCTGCGCTCCTGCGCGATTCTCCGGCTTGATCCTGATGGTCAGGTGCTCGGCTGCAATGCCGGGGTGGCAACGGTGTTTGGCTATCCCTGCGAAGAAGTCCGCGGACTGCCGTTCTCGAAGTTGTTCAGCGCTGCCGATACGCAGCGCGGCGCAGCACAGCAGGCAGTTGCGCGCACGCTGCAGCAGGGCAGCGACCAGCTCAGCCTGGCGATGGTGCGCAAGGACGGGGGGCGTTTCCGCGCATCGATGATATTGGAGCGGGTAGCCGACCAGGGTGGGGTACGGGTGCTGGTCTTGATCCGTGATGTCACCGAGGCATTCCAGACCCAGAAGCGGGTGCGCGAGGCACAGGAGGTCGCCCTGCGCGCGCAGCGTCTGGACGCGGTGGGCAAGCTGACCTTGGGCCTGTCGCATGACTTCAACAACCTGCTGTCGGTGATCGGCAACAGCCTGGACATGCTGTCGCTGCGCCGCTCCGGCGACGAGAGCGTGCGCCGCATTCTGGACATCGCCCATCGCGCCGTCGGGCGTGGCACCCAGTTGACCCGGCAGATGCTGGCGTTCGGGCGCGGGCAGACGCTGGTGCCGCAGCTGAGCCAGGTGGATGATCTGCTCAATGCGTCACTGGAGCTCTATCGCCGCGTCTGTGGCGAGACCATCCAGTTGAACGTGAGTATTGCCGAGCAGCTGCCGCCGATTTCGGTGGACATTGGTCAGCTGGAAGCGGCGCTGTTGAATCTGCTGAGCAATAGTCGCGATGCCATGCACGGTGTCGGCAAGGTGCTGTTGTCGGCACGGCTTGAAAGCATCATCGTGCCGTCGGGCGCGGGTGAGGCCGGGCAGTTTGTCTGCATCTGCGTTGGCGACAGCGGGCCGGGCATCCAGGCCGAGATCCAGGAGAGCGTGTTCGAGCCGTTCTTCACCACCAAGAGCGTGGGTGATGGCAGCGGCTTGGGGCTGAGCCAGGTGTATGGCTTTGCGGCGCAGTCGGGCGGCACGGCCACAATCGGCACGTCGGCGCTGGGCGGGGCAGCGGTGTCGCTGTATTTCCCGGTCGTCATCGAGGCTGGGGCTGCTGGGACTGTGGGAGCGGCGTAAGCCGCGAAGCCGACAGGGCTACAGACCCTGAGATCCTCAGAAAACCGGCGTCGTTACGGATAGCCAGCTTCGCGGCTTACGCCGCTCCCACAAACCAGCCATTACAGCCTCCCACCATTTGGCGGGAGGCTGCAGTCAATCAATCAGCGCGGCCGCCGAACTCACCGGTGGTGGTGTTCACCAGGATGCGTTCGCCGTTGACGATGTACTCCGGCACCATGATTTCCAGGCCGGTGCTGAGCTTGGCCGGCTTCGGGCGCTTGGTGGCGGTGCCGCCCTTCAGTTCCGGCGGGGTCTCCACCACTTCCAGGGTCACGTGCTGCGGCAGCTGGATCGCAACCGGCTGGTCGTCGATGACCTGCACGAAGATACCGGTCAGGCCTTCGGTGATGTAGCCCGCGTCGTCGCCGATCACGTCCGCGTCCAGCGTATACGGGGTGTAGTCCTCGTCATCCATGAACACGAAGGCGTCGCCATCCATGTACGAGAAGGTGGACTGGCGACGCAGCAGCTCGACTTCCGGCAGGTTGTCATCGGCATCGAAGCTGGCATCGAGCTTGTTGCCGCCCGGTACGCTGTACATGATGAAACGGAAGCGGACGTTGCCGCCACGGCCCTGCGGTGAGCTGCGCTCGATGTCGCGGATCTGGTAGACGCCGTTGTTGTACTCGACGACGTTGCCTTTCTTGATGTCGTTGGCTTTCATGGATTGAGCGCTGGTATCAGGGAATCGGGATGGGTTATTCGCAAAACCAGAAGCGGGTCCCGGGGTTGATCGGGCGGCACTTTCGCGCCGTCCCGAATCCCCAAGCCCCGCTCCGGAGTCACTTCGGTGCCAAACGTACGGCGCCGTCGAGGCGAATAGTCTCACCGTTGAGGTAGGTATTGCCAATGATGTGGCCGACCAGGCTGGCGAAATCGGCCGGCTGGCCCAGACGCGACGGGAACGGGATGGAGGCGGCCAGCGATTCCTGCACGTTCGGCGGCATGCCGTCGACCATCGGGGTCCAGAACACGCCGGGGGCAATGGTCAGCACGCGGATGCCGAAGCGTGAGAGCTCGCGCGCCATCGGCAGGGTCATGCCGACCACGCCGCCCTTGGAGGCGGAATAGGCGGCCTGGCCGATCTGGCCTTCATAGGCGGCCACCGAGGCGGTGTTGATGATCACGCCGCGCTCGCCATCGGCATTGGCTTCGTTGTGCTGCATCAGCTCGGCGCCGGCCTTGGCGACATTGAAGCTGCCGACCAGGTTGACCATTACCGTGCTCTGGAAGTTGGCCAGCGGCATCGCTGCTTCGCGGCCGAGCACGCGGCCGGCACCGAGGATACCGGCGCAGTTCATCACTACGTTCAAGCCGCCCAGGAACTCACGCGCGACAGCCAGATTGGCGGCCACGCCGGCTTCGTCGGTGACATTGGTGGTGAAGTAGCGGGCATTGTCGGCGCCCAGTTCGGCGACCGCTGCGGCGCCCTTTTCATCATTGAGGTCGAACAGGGCGACCTTGCCGCCATTGGCAACCAGGAACTGAGCGACACCGAGGCCAAGACCAGAGACACCGCCGGTGATGACGGCACGAACGGAAGACAGCTGCATTGGAACAATCCTGCTGGGTGATCCGCCGATTCTAGCTGATGCCGATCGGTGCCTAGTTGGCGTGATCAGACCTGCGGCACCGGGCCTGCCATGTCAGCCATGGGCAGGCGTCGGCTGAAGTCCATTGGCGACAAGCCGGGGGCGAACAGGAAGCCCTGGCCAACCGGCACCCCCAGTTCCAGCAGGAACTGGCGTTGCGCTTCGGATTCGATGCCTTCGGCTACCAGCCCCAAGCCGAGGCTGCGGGCGATGCCACAGACCGCCTCGCAGACGGCAACATCGGAAGGGTTGCCGGGCACACCACTGATGAACAGCTGGCTGAGCTTGAGGCCGTGGATGGGCAGGGTACGCAGATAATTGAGTGCGCTATAGCCCTCGCCGAAGTCGTCGATGGTCAGCACCACGCCCATGGCACGCAGCTCGGCGAAGGTGCGCAAAGTCGCCGGGGCGTCTTCGATCAGCACCCGCTCGGTGAACTCCAGCTCCAGCGCGCTGCCCGGCAGGCTGTAGTGATCAAGAACCTCGCGCACCTGGCGGGCCAGACGATCGCCACTGAACTGGCGGTAGGAGACGTTGATCGCCACCCGCATCATGCCCAGCCCTTCGCGCTGCCATTCGCGGATCTGCCGGCAGGCCTGGTGCAGCACCCATTCGCCGATGCGGACGATGTCGCCGGTGTTCTCGGCGTGGCTGATGAAGATGTCTGGGCGCAGCTCGCCAAGCTGGCGGTTGCGCCAGCGGATCAATGCTTCGCAGGCGATGATCTGACCGCTGCGCAGATCCACCTGCGGCTGGTAGACCAGCCGGAACTCGTCGCGATCCAGTGCCTTGCGCAGGCGCCGCTCGATCTGCAGGCGGTCGCGTTGGCGCCGGGCCAGTTCGGGCGAGAACAGCTGCCAGCCATTGCGCTCGCGGCGCTTGCATTCGTACATGGCCAGATCGGCGTTCTGGATCAGCTGCTGCGGGCGCACGCCGTCCTTGGGGGCGCGGGCAATACCAATGCTGGTGGTGACCGGGAATTCGTCCTTGCCGAACTGGAACGGAGGGACGAACGCGCGGGTGATTGCTTCGGCCAGCTTTTCCGGTCGGCCGGGCAGCTCGCGGGCGTCGCAGGTGACCACGAATTCATCACCGCCGAAGCGGGCCAACAGGCCCTCGGTGCCGATCGCATCGGCAATGCGGCGGGTGGCTTCGATCAGCAGCAGGTCGCCGGCGTTGTGGCCAAGCACATCGTTGACGGTCTTGAAACGGTCCAGATCGATGTAGAGCACAGCGACCTCGGCGTGCGAGGGATTGCTCAGGCGGGCTTCCAGATCGGTAAGGGCGGCATCGCGGTTCATGATGCCGGTCAGCGGGTCGGTGCGGGCCTGATTCTTGAGGGTCTGCTCGGCGTGCTTGGGCTCGGTGATGTCCTGCAGGGTCCCTGCAATACGGGTTGAGGCCAGATCTCCAAGCTCCACCTCGCCGATCATCCTGATCCAGAAGCTGTGGCCGCTGGCACGTTGGCCCTGCAGTTCCAGCTCGAAGCCGGTGCGTTGCTCCACCACGCGCTCCATCGCATCGCGTAGCTGCTGGCGCGACAGACTGCTCAGACAGGCCAGCAGTTGTTCCAGATCGGTGGGGGGCGACTGTTGGCCGAGGATGCGCTGTGCTTCACCAGTCAGGTAAAGGCGTTGCTGGCCCCGGTCCCACTCCCAGCCGCCGATATGCGCCAGCGATTGGGCGCGGTCGAACAGGGCGTGGTCGCGCTTGAGTTCGGTGATGTCACTGAACAGGGAAAATACATGGTCGGGCAGATCGCAGCCGGCCGAAAACACCGGCACCGTGGTGATCGAGATCCAGATCATCCGGCCATTGGGCCGGTGGTACAGGCCGATGATGGTGCTGGGGATGGTCCTGCCTTCGGCAAAGGAACGGGTGACCGGCCACTGCTCGGGCCGCAGCCGGCGACCGTGTTCGTCAACGCTGATCCACTCATCGCTGTGCAGCGGCACCTTGGCCGGGGCAACACTGCCGAGGTTGAAAATGCGGTGTGCGGCGGGATTGGCGGAAATGATGCCCAGCTGGCGGTCGAACAGCATCACGCCTTTGTCGATGGACTCCAGCAGCAGGCGGTAACGGGTTTCAGCCTGCCAGCGTCGGCTCAGGTCGCGGGCAACAGCGACGATGCAATGCGCATCGTCATGCTCGATGGTGGCCGAGTGCACCTCCACCGGGAAGCGGCTGCCGTCACCGCGCATGTTGGTGACTTCCACCACATAGGTTTCGCCACGATTGAGGGTTTCCCAGACCGGCTCAAGATGGTCAGCCGGCAGGTCGGGGTTGAGCAGCTCAATGGGCTGGCCGACGATCTCTTCGCGGGTGCGCCCATAGGCGCGGACACCGGCGCTGTTGACGTCCAGCACCACGCCGGTGGCGCTGAGAATGCTGACCGGGTCGGGTACCGCATTGAACAGGGCGGCGTAGCGACGTTGTGCCAGCCGCCGCTCGGCCATGGCCTCGGTCAAGGCCGAGCGTGCAGCGAGCAAGGCCTGCTGCAGGCTCAATGGCAAGGGTTGTAGCAGTGCTTGTTCAAGTCCAGCCAGCGCGTCGACATGCGCGGCGCGGTGATCGCCGTCGTCAGATACTCCAAGCTGGCTGGTTCCGGTCATGACACTGTCAATGCCCTTCCTGTCTTGCTGCCTGTCTGCCGGCCCAGTCGTTCTGCGAGCCAGTTCCCCGTAGCGGCCAGCGCCGGCAGATCCACGCCGGTACGCATCCCCATGCCGTGCAGCATGTAAATAACATCTTCGCTGGCGACATTACCACTAGCGCCGCGTGCATAGGGGCAGCCGCCGGTGCCAGCTACGGCCGAATCAACCACCCGCACGCCTTCTTCCAGGCAGCTGGCGATATTGGCCAATGCCTGCCCATAGGTATCGTGGAAGTGCACGGCCAGGGCCTCTATCGGCAATTCCGCGGCCACGGCCTGCAGCATCGCGCGGGCCTTGAGCGGGGTACCGACACCAATGGTGTCGCCCAGTGATATTTCATAACAGCCCATGGCGTGCAGGCGGCCGGCAACGCGCACCACATCGGCCAGCGGTACTTCGCCCTGATAGGGGCAGCCCAAGACCGTGGACACATAGCCGCGCACCCGTATGCCATCGGCCTTGGCCCGCGCCAGGATCGGTTCGAAGCGTTGCAGCGACTCATCAATGCCGGCATTTGTATTGGTGCGGTTGAACTGCTCGGAGGCGGCAGTGAACACGGCAACTTCGGTGACGCCTACCGCCAAGGCACGTTCGTAACCCTGTTCGTTGGGCACCAGCACCGGGTAGCTGACACCGGGCTTGCGCTGGATGCCGGTAAACACCTCGGCGGCATCGGCCAGCTGGGGCACCCAGTTGGGGCTGACGAAGCTGGTGGCTTCGATGCTGCGCAGGCCGGTGGCCGAGAGGCGGTCGATCAATTCGATCTTGTCGGCGGTGGCGACCTGCTGCTTCTCATTCTGCAGGCCATCACGCGGGCCTACTTCGACGATACGGACGAAATCATTCATGGAGCGGTCTTTGGCTGGAGGAGGGCGCGGCTTGGACTGGAGCGCAGATTACTGCGAGGCCCAACGGGGAGGGCGCTTCTCAAGGAAGGCGGTCAGCCCTTCGCGGCCTTCATCGGAGGCGCGCAGGGCAGCGATCAAGCCGGCATTGGCACGGTCCAGCCCGTCGCGGTCAGCCAGCGCAGCATGGACCTCGCGGACCAGTACCTTGGCCGATGCGGACGCAACCGGGCCGGCCTTGCCCAGCAGATTGAGCTGGGTCTGCACGGCGGCATCCAACGCGTCAGCGGCCACGACTTGGTGGACCAGACCGATCTGCTGCGCGGTAGTGGCGTCGAAGTGCTCGCCGGTGGCAAACCAACGCCGTGCCTGGCGCGGGCCGATCGCGGCGATCACATAGGGCGAGATCACCGCCGGCAGCAGGCCGAGCCGGCTTTCGGTCAGCCCAAAGCGTGCGCCTTCGGCAGCGATGGCGATATCGCAGCAGGCGACCAGGCCGACGCCGCCACCGAAGGCGGCCCCTTGTACGCGGGCGATGGTCGGCTTGGGTAGCTCATCCAGGGTGCGCATCAGCCGTGCCAGCGCCAGCGAGTCGGTGCGGTTCTCCTCCTGACTGGCACTGGCCATGGAACGCATCCACTGCAGGTCGGCACCGGCCGAGAAGGAGGGGCCGGTACTTGCTAGTACCACCGCACGAACGGCCGGGTCGGCACCCAGGCTGGACAGGGTCTCGGTCAAGGACTGGATCAGCGCCGCGTCGAAGGCGTTGTGCAGGTCCGGCCGGTTCATGGAAAGGATCGCTACCGCGCCTTGCTGCTGCACGAGCAATGCATCGCTCATAGGTAATGCCTGTCTAAATGGTAATCCGTTGAATCATAGCGGTGCGGGGGTGGGACGCCATGACGCAGCGCGGCGATGCTAGAATTGATAACCATTCTTATCAACTTTACATAGGCGCCCATTCAGTGACGTTGTCAGATTTGCCGCTGCATGCTTCAGCGCGCGTGGAAAGCGTTCAGGACCTGCATGCAAACGATGCGATCGCGCGCCGTCTGCGCGAACTGGGTTTCGTGAACGGAGAAGAAGTTCGTTTGGTCGCGCGTGGCCCGGTCGGCGGCGAGCCGCTGCTGTTCCAGGTCGGTTTCACCCGCTTTGCGCTGCGTCGTAGCGAGGCCGCGCGCGTCCAGATCAGCGCCGAAGGAGCACAGGCATGAGTACCGCTATTGCCCGGTTGGCGTTGGTTGGCAACCCGAACAGCGGCAAGACCGCACTGTTCAACCAGCTGACCGGCAGCCGCCAGAAGGTGGCCAACTACACCGGCGTCACCGTCGAGCGCAAGGAAGGCCGCATGCGCGGGCCGTCCGGGCAGGAATACGCGGTGCTGGATCTGCCGGGCGCCTATAGCTTGCATCCGGCCAGCCTGGATGAAGCCATCACCCGTGATCTGTGCCGGGGTTTCTACCCGGGCGAGGCTGCTCCGGATGCCCTGATCTGCGTGATCGACGCTACCAACCTGCGCCTGCATCTGCGCTTTGCGCTGGAAGTGCGCGAGCTCGGCAAGCCGATGGTGGTTGCCCTGAACATGGTTGATGCGGCGCGCAAGCGTGGCATCGAGATCGACGTGCCGGCGCTGGAAAAGGCCCTTGGTGTGCCGGTGGTGGAAACCGTCGCGGTGCGCCACAACGGTGCGCGCGCGCTGGTTGAGCGTATCGATACGCTTATGCCGCACCTGGACGCCATGCCGGTGCATGCGGTGGAGCCGGGCGCCGACTACCACGTACAGGTGCGTGACATTCTTGCCTCGGCCGTGCGCATGCCGGCACCGACCGCCAAGGTGGACGACGCGCTGGACCGCTGGTTGCTGCACCCGGTGTATGGTCTGCTGACCTTGGCCGTGGTGATGTTCCTGATCTTCCAGGCGGTGTATGCCTGGGCGACGCCGTTGATGGACGGCATCGAAGCGGCCTTCGGCTGGCTGGGGCCGGTGGTGGCCGAGAATCTGCCGGAAGGGCCGCTGAGCAGCCTGCTCGTGGACGGCATCATCGCCGGCGTCGGCGGTGTGCTGGTGTTTCTGCCGCAGATCCTGATCCTGTTCGCCTTCATTCTGGCGTTGGAAGAGTCCGGCTATCTGCCGCGCGCTGCCTTCCTGCTGGATCGGATGATGGCCTCGGCCGGCTTGTCTGGCCGTTCGTTCATCCCGCTATTGTCCAGCTTCGCCTGTGCGGTGCCGGGCATCATGTCGACCCGTTCCATCCAGGACCCGCGTGATCGTCTGGCAACGATTCTGGTGGCGCCGCTGATGACCTGCTCGGCGCGTCTGCCGGTGTATGCCTTGCTGATTGGTGCCTTCATTCCGGCAAAAACCGTGTGGGGTGTGTTCAACCAGCAGGGTCTGGTGCTGTTTGCGCTGTATCTGGCTGGCATCCTCAGCGCGCTGGTGATGTCGTGGACGATGAAGAAATTCCGTCGCGACAAGAGCGAGCACCCGTTGATGCTGGAACTGCCTTCTTACCGTCTGCCCAATCCGCGCGATCTGCTGGTGGGTCTGTACGAGCGCGCGATGATCTTCCTCAAGCGTGTGGGTGGCATCATCCTGTCGCTGACCATTCTGTTGTGGTTCCTGTTGTCATACCCGGGCGCGCCCGAGAACGCCACCATGCCGGCCATCGACTACAGCTTCGCCGGCCAGATCGGCCACGCGATGGCGGTGATCTTCGCGCCGCTGGGTTTCAACTGGCAGATTTGTATTGCCTTGATTCCGGGTATGGGCGCGCGTGAAGTGGCGGTGTCTTCGCTGGCCACGATCTATGCCTTGTCGGCGGCCGATGACGACGCAGCGATCCAGGCTCTGACGCCGGTTATCAGCGATGGCTGGACCCTGGCGACTGGCTTGTCGCTGATGGTGTGGTTCATCTACGCGCCGATGTGCATCTCCACCCTGGCCACCATCAAGCGCGAGACCAACTCGTGGAAGCAGATGGCGTTCGCCACGGTCTACCTGTTCGGTGCGGCCTATCTGGCGGCCTTTGTCACCTATCAGGTGGCGGTGGCGTTGGGGGCGGGCTGATGGACAAGGGCCTGCTGCTGCAATACCTGATCATCGCCTTGGCGGTGCTGGTCAGCGCCTGGGTGGTGCTGAAGAAGCAGTTTCCCGGTGTATTGCGCAAGTTGCGTGGCGTGTTGGCGCTGTGGCTGGTGAAGCCGCAGCGTTCGCCGCGGCTGCAGGCATGGGGGCGGCGTCTAGCGCCGCCTGCAGCCAGTGCTGCGGGCGCATGCGGTGGCTGCAACAGCTGCGGACCAAATGAGCCCAAGCAGCATTGAACAAGACAACAGCGCCGGGGAAACCCGGCGTTTTTGTAGGAGCGGCGTAAGCCGCGAAGCTCGAACACCATCAGTTGGCAAGGCCGTTGGCGGGTAGCTCGGAAAGCCATACGCGGCGTTAGCCCGGGCTAGAGTTGTGGCCACGCATTTGTAGGAGCGGCGTAAGCCGCGAAGCTCGAGCGCCATCAGTGGGCACAGGGCCGTTGGCAGGCGGCCTGAAGGACCAGTAGATACTTGTCCCCGAGTGCGCAACGCTTACTCGACCTGCGGTCCTGGATACGCAGCGCTGGGTGGCTCGGCGGGATAGCCAAGCTGGCAACGGCGCAGGCAGAGGTTCTGTGCAGGTAGATGCGCGTCGGCTGTACACTGCGCAGATTGCAGGAAGCAACCAGGGGAAAGACATGAAGTCATTGATTGGCGTTGTGGTGTTGGTCGTGGTGTTGGCCGTGGGCGGATCGGTCTATCTGCGTGGCGGCAACAAGATCACCGAGTCCCAGGTGCGCGCGTTGTACCTGCGCGCCGATCAAGCGCTTGCAGCAGGCGACGACAAACCGCTGTGCGAGATGTTGTCGAAAGACTATGTGCAAACCACGGTAACCAAGACCGAAACCCAGCAGGCCGAGCAGCGCTATGACAGGGCGCAGTACTGCGCCTCCCTGGCTGAAAGCATGGGCCAGCTGCGTCAGTTCCGGGAAGCCTTCGGCGGTCGCATGCCGCTACGCTACGAGCAGAAGGTGAACAGCATCAGCATTGCCAGCGATGGCCGTTCGGCCGAGGTTGAGGTTTCGGCCATTGTCGAAATGGCGGGTGTTCGCATGGTCAGTCGCGGCCGCGACACCGTAGAGCGCAGTCGCTGGCGGACCTATATGACTGGTAGCCGTGCGGTTACCCACGTCGGCAGGATGTAATCGCACGCTGCGCGCTTGTGCGCCAGGCCGTTGAAGCGTTAGCGTGCGGGCATGAATACGACTCCAACCCGTTTGCTGATCCATGGCGCCTCCGGCCGCATGGGCCAAGCCCTGCTGCGTCTTGCGGCAGAAGATTCCTCGTTGCAGGTGGTTGCTGCGGTGGTGCGCAAACCGCCGATTCAGCGCGTGATCGACGGCATCCCGCATTTCGCCGCCAGCGAGCTGTCCGGCGCGCCGGCATTTGATGTGGCGATTGATTTCAGCTTGCCGGAGGGTTTTGACCCGGTGCTGGCGCTGTGCCTGGAGCGCGGCGTCGGCTTGGTGTCAGGGACGACCGGGATCAGCGAGCAGCAGCAGGCCGCTTTGGCCGCTGCGGCAGACAGGATTCCTCTGGTTTGGGCGACCAACTTCAGCCTTGGCGTGGCCGTGCTGGCCGAGCTGGTGGAACGCGCAGCGGCGACCCTGCCAGGCTGGGACTGCGACATTGTCGAATCGCACCATGTGCATAAGAAGGACGCGCCCTCCGGTACCGCGTTGACGCTCGGTGAGTCTGCTCAGCACGGCGGTGCCGAGCCCCGTTACGCCAGTCTGCGCGCCGGCGACATCATCGGCGAGCATTTCGTGCAGTTCACCGGGCTGGGCGAGCGGGTGGAGCTGGTGCACCGGGCTACCAATCGCGATATTTTTGCGCGCGGGGCCCTGCATGCCGCCAAGCAACTGCGTCAGCGCGGTCCGGGCCAGTACCGGGTACGGGACCTGGTCGGGGCACTCAAGCAGGCCTGAAATAGCTGAATGCGGGGCAGGTTCTGCCCGGAAGCTGGCTTTTGTCCACTCTGAACAGCTGAAGGAAAGCGCACGGGGCGCTGGCGTTGGTGCCCCCTTGCCTTTACAATTCCGGCTCGCCGAAACACGTTAGCCGGACCGGTTCCCAGACCGCCGTCCGCGCTTTTTTGCAACCGGTTTTTGACCGTGGACGCAGGCGTGGCTTCGGAGTCCCCCGGTAGCCAAAGTGAGATTCCCGTGACCCAAGCCGCAATTCTCGTGCTCGAAGACGGCACCGTATTCGAGGGCGAATCCGTAGGCGCGCCCGGCCTATCCGTGGGTGAGGTGGTGTTCAACACCGCCATGACCGGTTACCAGGAAATGCTGACCGATCCGTCCTACGCCCGGCAGATGATCACCCTGACGTATCCGCATATCGGCAACACCGGTATGAACGACCAGGACGATGAAGCCTCCAAGGTATGGGCATCGGGCCTGATCGTTCGCGATGTGCCGCGTCGCCCAAGCAACTGGCGCAACCAGGTGTCGCTGCAGGATTGGTTGATCCAGCGCGGTGTGGTGGCCATCTCCGGCATCGACACCCGCAAGCTGACCCGCATCCTGCGTGAGCGCGGCGCCCAGAACGGCGCGCTGATGGCTGGCCCCGACATCGACGTCGAGAAGGCGCTGGAAGCCGCCCGCAAGTTCCCCGGCCTGAAGGGCATGGATCTGGCCAAGGTGGTCAGCACCGACAAGACCTACGGCTGGACCGATGGCCAGCTGGACCTGGACCGCAATGAATTCGTGCGCGCCGAACCGAAGTTCAAGGTTGTGGCCTACGACTTCGGCGTCAAGACCAACATCCTGCGCATGCTGGCCGAGCGCGGTTGCGAGCTGACCGTGGTGCCGGCACAGACTCCAGCTGCCGAAGTGCTGGCGCTGAAGCCGGACGGCGTGTTCCTGTCCAACGGCCCGGGCGACCCGGAACCCTGCGACTACGCCATCAGCGCGATCAAGACCTTCGTCGAGCAGAAGATCCCGACCTTCGGTATCTGCCTGGGCCACCAGCTGCTGGGCCTGGCTGCAGGCGCCAAGACCATGAAGATGGGCCACGGCCACCATGGCGCCAACCATCCGGTGCAGGACATCGACGACGGCCGGGTGATGATCACCTCGCAGAACCACGGCTTCGCCATCGACGAAAGCGTGCTGCCGGCCAACGTGCGTGTCACCCACCGCTCGTTGTTCGACCAGACCATCCAGGGCATCGCGCTGACCGATGCGCCGGCATTCTCCTTCCAGGGACACCCGGAAGCCTCGCCGGGCCCGCGCGATGTAGCACCGTTGTTTGACCGCTTCATCGTCCTGATGGAAGGGGCCAAGGCGTGAGCAAGGCGCGCTGGCTGATGTTGCCGGCGCTGCTGGCCACCTCGGTGGCCAGCGCGGCGCCAGTGACCGCGCAGGAGATCCGCGATCTGCTGCCGATGACCGGCTTCGAGCGCATGGGCAATGACGCAGCCACTTCCATGCTGGCCAATGTCGCGATCTTCCCGCAGATTCCAGCACCACAACGCGAGTGCATGGCCAAGCCGATCGGCGATGTCCTGAATGAAGCACTGGTGGATCGCCTGGTCGCCAATCTCGGCAATGACGGGCAGCAGCACCTCAAGCGCTGGCAGGCGTTCTACTCAAGCCAGGGCGGCAAGCGGATGGTCGCCAGCCAGCGCCAGATGATGTACGGCGCGGCGCTGCCTGCCGAGTTCGAGGGCGAGCCCAGTGAACTGGAGCGCAAGCAGGTAGGTGAGTTCATGGCAAGCGGCTCCTATGAAGCATTGGGCGCCGTGCTTGCGGAACTGGGCGACATGCCTGATGGCCTGCCGCTGCGCCTGAGCGAGCGCATCCAGAGCCAATGCGGTGTCACGATTGATCCAGAAGAGTTTTCCTGATCGACAGCGTGCGATCACTTCCCCCAGACACGCTGTACTGACTTAGAGAAGAAAATGCCAAAGCGCACCGACCTAAAAACCATCCTGATCATCGGCGCCGGCCCGATCGTCATCGGCCAAGCCTGTGAGTTCGACTACTCCGGCGCGCAGGCGTGCAAGGCGCTGCGTGATGAGGGTTACCGCGTGGTGTTGGTGAACTCCAACCCGGCCACGATCATGACCGACCCGGAGATGGCCGACGCCGTCTACATCGAGCCGATCAACTGGCAGACGGTGGCGAAGATCATCGAGAAGGAGCGCCCCGACGCGCTGCTGCCGACCATGGGTGGCCAGACCGCGCTGAACTGCGCGCTGGACCTGGCTGACAACGGCGTGCTGGAGAAGTACAACGTCGAACTGATCGGCGCCAAGCGCGAAGCGATCATGATGGCCGAAGACCGCGAGCTGTTCCGCGTGGCGATGGGCGAGATCGGTCTGGAATGCCCGACCGCCGCCGTCGCCCACACGCTGGAAGAGGCGCTGGAGATCCAGACCCGCGTTGGCTACCCGACCATCATCCGCCCGTCCTTCACCCTCGGCGGCAGCGGCGGCGGCATCGCCTACAACCGCGAAGAGCTGATCGAGATCGTCAGCCGCGGCCTGGAACTGTCGCCGACCAGCGAAGTGCTGGTGGAAGAGTCGGTGCTGGGCTGGAAGGAGTTCGAGATGGAAGTGGTCCGCGACACCGCGGACAACTGCATCATCGTCTGCTCGATCGAGAACCTCGACCCGATGGGCGTGCACACCGGTGACTCGATTACCGTGGCGCCGGCACAGACTCTGACCGACAAGGAATACCAGCGCCTGCGCGATGCCTCCATCGCCGTGCTGCGCAAGATCGGCGTGGACACCGGCGGCTCCAACGTGCAGTTCGGCATCAGCCCGACCACCGGCCGCGTGGTGGTGATCGAGATGAACCCGCGCGTGTCGCGTTCCTCGGCACTGGCCTCCAAGGCCACCGGCTTCCCGATCGCCAAGGTCGCCGCCAAGCTGGCCGTGGGTTACACCCTGGACGAATTGAAGAACGAAATCACCGGCGGCCTGACCCCGGCCTCGTTCGAGCCGTCGATCGATTACGTCGTCACCAAGATTCCGCGCTTCGCCTTCGAGAAGTTCCCGGCCGCCGACGCGCGCCTGACCACCCAGATGAAGTCGGTGGGCGAGGTGATGGCGATGGGCCGCACCTTCAAGGAATCGCTGCAGAAGGCGCTGCGAGGCCTGGAAACCGGCAAGGTTGGCCTCGACCCGACCGAGCTGGACCTGGGCAACGAAGACGACATCGCCACCATGAAGCGCGAGCTCAAGGCCCCGGGCCCGGAGCGTCTGTTCTACGTGGGTGATGCCTTCCGTACCGGCATGAGCGTTGAAGAAATCTACGGTCTGTCGCATATCGACCCGTGGTTCCTCGACCAGATCGAAGAAATCATTGCCGATGAAAAGCAGGTGCATGCCGAAGGCATCGACGCGCTGGACGCTGCGCGCCTGCGCAAGCTCAAGCGCGCCGGTTTCTCCGATGCACGCCTGGCACAGCTGACCGGCACCAACGAAGCCGCCGTCCGTGCACTGCGCCGCGCCCACAAGGTACGCCCGGTCTACAAGCGTGTTGACTCCTGCGCTGGCGAATTCGCCACCGGCACCGCCTACCTCTACTCGACCTACGAGGACGAGTGCGAGGCCGCACCGAGCAACCGCGACAAGATCATGATCCTGGGCGGTGGCCCGAACCGCATCGGCCAGGGCATCGAGTTCGACTACTGCTGCGTGCACGCCGCGCTCGCCCTGCGCGAGGATGGTTTCGAAACCATCATGGTCAACTGCAACCCGGAAACCGTTTCGACCGATTACGACACCTCCGACCGCTTGTACTTCGAGCCGCTGACGCTGGAAGACGTGCTGGAGATCGTCGAGCTGGAACAGCCCAAGGGCGTGATCGTGCAGTACGGCGGCCAGACCCCGCTGAAGCTGGCGCGTGCACTGGAAGCCAATGGCGTGCCGGTGATCGGCACCTCGCCGGACTCCATCGATCTGGCCGAAGACCGTGAGCGCTTCCAGCAGCTGGTCGACAAGCTCGGCCTGAAGCAGCCGCCGAACCGCATCGCCCGCAACGACCAGGAAGCACTGCTGCTGGCCCGCGAAATCGGCTACCCGCTGGTGGTGCGTCCGAGCTACGTGCTTGGCGGTCGTGCGATGGAAATCGTCTACAGCGAATCCGACCTGGCCCGCTACGTGCGCGACGCGGTCAAGGTATCCAACGATTCGCCGGTGCTGCTGGATCACTTCCTTGACGCGGCTGTCGAAGCCGACGTCGACATCATCTGCGACAAGGACGGCAACGTCCTGATCGGCGGCGTGATGGAGCACATCGAAGAAGCCGGTGTGCACTCCGGTGACTCGTCCTGCTCGCTGCCGCCGTACTCGCTGTCGGCTGAAACCCAGGCCGAGCTGCGTCGCCAGGTCACCGAGCTGGCAAAGGCACTGCAGGTTGTCGGCCTGATGAACACCCAGTTCGCGGTCCAGACCGATGCCGACGGCAAGGACGTGATCTACCTGCTGGAAGTGAACCCGCGTGCCTCGCGCACCGTGCCGTTCGTGTCCAAGGCAACCGGCATGGCGCTTGCCAAGATTGCCGCCCGCTGCATGGCCGGCAAGACGCTGGCCGAGCAGGGCGCGACCAAGGAAATCGTGCCGGGCTACTACTCGGTCAAGGAAGCCATCTTCCCGTTCGCCAAGTTCCAGGGCGTCGATCCGATCCTCGGGCCGGAGATGCGCTCGACCGGCGAAGTAATGGGCGTAGGCCGCAGCTTCAGCGCCGCCTTCGCACGCGCGCAGGAAGCCGGCAGCATCAAGACCCCGCCGGTCGGCAAGGTCTTCATCTCGGTGCGTGACGCTGACAAGCAGCGCGTGATGCCGGCGGTGCAGGGCCTGGTCGAACGTGGCTACTCGCTGGTGGCTACCCGTGGCACCGCCGCGTGGTTGCAGCAGCACGGTTACACCTGTGACGTGGTCAACAAGGTGGTTGAAGGCCGTCCGCACATCGTGGACAGCATCAAGAATGGCGAGATCGTCTACATCGTCAACACGACCGAAGGCCGTGCTGCGATCAACGACTCGTTCTCGATCCGCCGCGAGGCACTGCAGAACCGCATCACGTACTCCACCACCGTTGCTGGCGCCAAGGCGCTGGTGCAGTCGCTGGAGTTCCGTGGCACCGGTCCGGTGTTGTCGCTGCAGGAACTGCACAAGGAGTTGAATGCATGAGAGCCCCCATCACGATGAAGGGCGCCAAGCGCCTGCGTGAGGAACTGGATCACCTCAAGTCGGAAAAGCGCCCCAAGGTCATCGCTGCCATCGCCGAAGCGCGCGAGCACGGCGACCTGAAGGAAAACGCCGAGTACCACGCCGCACGCGAAGAGCAGGGCTTCATCGAAGGCCGCATCAAGCAGCTGGAAGGTGAACTGTCGCACTCGGAAGTCATCGACATCAGCAAGCTCAACGCCGGCAGCAAGGTGGTGTTCGGCGCGACGGTGACGCTGGCTGACGTGGAAAGCGACGAAGAGAAGCGTTACCAGATCGTTGGCGACCTGGAGGCGGACATCAAGCTGGGCTTGATCGCCATTTCCTCGCCGGTGGCGCGCGCCATGATCGGCAAGCACGAAGGCGACGCCATCGCCATCGACGCGCCGGCTGGCCAGCGTGAGTACGAAATCGTCAGCGTCGAATACCTCGACTGACGATGGCCAAAGCCACACTGCTGCTGCCCGCGCGCAGCCGTTTTCCGGCAGGCGAACTGCCGGCGCAGGTGGCTGCGGCCCTGGGTCGTGCCGAGCGCTCGCTCGGTACGGCAGGTGAATCGGCGCAGCTGCGCCGTCACTTCAGCGTGCAGCCGGCCGACTGGTCGGCTGCGGCCTTGACCCGCCAGACCGATGCCGGTGATGCCGCCGATGGCTTCTGGCTGCGTGCCGATCCGGCCAATATCGTGCCGGACATGCAGGGTGCGCGTCTGATGGCAGCCGCCGAGACACTGCGCTTGGAGCAGGCTGACGTGGATGCATTTTTGCCCGCACTGCAGCCCTTGTTTGCCGGTTTTGGCTACCAGCTTGATGCGCCGACGCCGTCGCGCTGGTATCTGCGCCTGCCGGCTGATACGCCGCTGCCCGAATTCGCAGAACCCGATGCGGTACTCGGCGATGACCTGTTCTCGCATCTACCCAGTGGCGAGAACGGACGCCGATGGCGCGCCTTGCTGACCGAAGCACAGGTGGTGCTGCACCAGCATCCATGGAATGAGCAGCGCGTTGCCCAAGGCCAGCGTGCGGTGAACTCGCTGTGGTTCTGGGGCGCGGGAAGCCTGCCGCAGACCGTGCATACCGCGCACGCGCAAGTACGCAGCCGCGATGCGCTGGTGCAGGGCTTGGCGGCGATGGCGGGCGTGCGACTGGGTGGCGAGCAGAGCGTAGATGCGCTGGTCGATCTGCGCCAGCTGCGTTCGCTGCAGCAGCTCGCGCGCGACGCAATCGCCCCCTTGCTCGATGCACTCAAACGTGGAGAACTGAGCGAGTTGCAGCTGGATTTCGAAGACGGCACCGGCTATCGCATCACCCGCGGGCAGCGCTGGCTGCTGTGGAAGAAACCGATCATGACGCTTGCTGATGAGTGACAGCTTGAAGATCGTTCGCCGCGACATGGTTGCGGTCGACGGCTGGAACGATGAGACCCTGCCGCTGCTGCGCCGTATCTATGCCGCACGCGGTGCTGCAACGCCAGAGCAGGCACAGCCCCGGCTTGCCCAGTTGCACGCGCCTGATCTGCTGGGTGGTATGCAGGCTGCGGTGCAGTTGCTGGCCGCTGCAATCGCCAACGACAAGCGCATTCTTATCGTCGGTGATTTCGACTGCGACGGCGCCACTGCCTGCGCGGTAGGCGTGCGCGGCCTGCGCATGCTTGGCGCACGCGATGTGGTGCATGCCGTGCCGAACCGGATGCTGCATGGCTATGGTCTGTCGCCATCCTTGGTGGAAGAACTTGCCGCGTTGAAGCCGGACCTGCTGGTCACGGTCGATCACGGCATCGCCTGTCATGCTGGTGTGTGCGCAGCAAAAGCCTTGGGTTGGCAGGTGCTGGTCACCGATCACCATCTTCCTGGTGAGCAGCTGCCGCCAGCCGATGCGATCGTCGACCCGAACGTGGACGGTGACGCATTTCCCAGCAAGTCGCTGGCCGGTGTCGGCGTCATTTTTTACGTGCTGATGGCGTTGCGTCGGCATCTGCGCGAGCAGGCAGCATTCGGGACGCAGCCGGAACCTGATCTGCTGACCCTGCTGGACCTGGTTGCCGTCGGCACTGTCGCCGATCTGGTGGCACTGGATGAGAATAATCGCGCCCTTGTTTCAGCAGGTTTGCGTCGACTGCGCGCCGGCAAGGCCAGCGTCGGCCTGCAGGCCTTGATCGAGGTGAGCGGACGTGACCCGCGCCGGCTCAGCGCCAGCGACATCGGTTACGCCGTTGCGCCGCGTTTGAATGCGGCAGGGCGTCTGGAAGACATGGCGCTGGGCATCGAGCTGTTGCTGACCGAAGATCCCGCCCAGGCGCGACATATCGCCACGCTGCTCGAAGAGATCAATGCCGAGCGCCGCGCTGTGCAGCAGATCATGACCGACGATGCCGAACGTGCTGTTGCCCGCGCAGTGCTGGATGACGACATGCAGCGCCCGGTTGCGGCATGTTTGTTCGATGCAGAGTGGCACCCGGGTGTGGTGGGCCTGGTTGCATCGAAAATGAAGGATCGCCTGCATCGGCCGGTGATTGCCTTCGCACCGGCTGAACCCGGTGGCGATGCATTGCGTGGTTCGGCGCGTTCGATCAGCGGCTTCCACATCCGCGATGCCTTGGCCGCGATCAACGCCAATCATCCAGGATTGATGGAGAAGTTCGGTGGTCACGCGATGGCTGCGGGGCTGAGTTTGCCATTGGCAAATCTGCATGCGTTTAAGACTGCG
Organism: Stenotrophomonas sp. STEN030; assembly: GCF_056759995.1. NCBI lineage: Bacteria > Pseudomonadati > Pseudomonadota > Gammaproteobacteria > Lysobacterales > Lysobacteraceae > Stenotrophomonas > Stenotrophomonas sp. STEN030. The sequence goes on from NZ_JBRREB010000002.1 coordinate 56,001, forward strand.
TTCGAGCAGCAGGTGCAACGCAGCCTGGACCCGGCAACGTTGCAACAGCAGCTGCTCAGCGATGGCGAGTTGTCGCCTGCCGAACTTGATTTCCAGCACGCCGAAGCACTGCGTCTTGCCGGTCCGTGGGGGCAGGGCTTCGCCGAACCTTTGTTTGACGGTGCTTTCGAAGTGCTTGAATGGCGCGTGCTCAAGGAGCGCCATCTGAAGTTCGTAGTGCGTCAGGCCGGCAGCACGGCGCGGATCAATGCGATCCATTTCAGCGGCTGGACCGGCACCGCGCCCGCCCAGCACGTGCAGCTCGCCTACCGACTGGTGAGCGACGACTACCGCGGCGGCAAAGCCATCCAGCTGATAGTCGAGCACTGCGCATCCGCTTGATCCAACGCTGGCGCCCCCCTTGTAGTGCCGAGCCATGCTCGGCAGTGGCTTCCCCCCCCGATCCATCAGCACTCGTAGCACGCACCCCGGTTGCGCTGCGCTTACCCGGGCTACAACACTTGTCTGCACAGCTTTGTGTGAACTACATCGCTAAAGACCTGTCTCGAATGCCCAGACAACGAACACCGTCTGCAAGCCACCGACAACAGAATCTGCGCAGTTCACCGCCAGACCTTGCTTTGATTGCGTGAGGACTGCGTGATGAAGCCCATCTTCGGCCAATACATTCCTACGAATTCAGCATTCAATGACCCGATATGGGTGTCAGAAAACTGGCGCGTTTCATAAAGCGATGGCACAGTCGGGTTCTCCACAACGCATGGGACGACGGAACGCCCGATGTTTGCAGAATCACTTTCAGCAGCAGGCGGCTTGCAACGCCTGCATCAAGACCGCCGCCTGGTTCGAGTGGAAACCGCGCTTTCTCCAGAGACCTTTCTGGTCAAGCGTTTCGACGGCAATGAATCGGTCTCCGCACCATTCCTCTATCACGTCGAGTTGCTGTCTACCCAGCCAAGGCTGGAGCTGAAGCAGCTGGTTGGGCAGCCGCTACGTCTGCTGCTTGGCGATGAGTTTGGTGGCCGTAGCGTGCACGGCTATGTACGCGAGTTCGCCAGCACCGGGCAACAGGCGCAATTCAACAGCTACCGCGCCGAGGTGGCGCCGTGGTTCGCCTTCCTCGATTACACCAGCAATTGCCGCATCTTCCAGGACAAGAATGTCCTGCAGATCATCGAAGAAGTGTTTGCCGGCTACGAGCAGCTGGCGCGCTACCGCTACGATCTCAATGCCGGCAAGCTGCCGCCCTTGTCGTATTGTGTGCAGTACAACGAATCCGATTTTGCCTTCGTCAGTCGCCTGCTGGAAGACGCGGGCCTGTATTACAGCTTCGTGCACGATGACGAAGGGCATACGCTGATCATCAGCGATGACTCCACACTCAGTGTGGTACACGGTGAACCAGCAGAGATCGCGTATGTGTCCGATCAAGGCACCTTGGCGCGTACCGGCCTGCATCGCTGGGGTGCGCGGCGCAGGGTAGGGCCGAGCGCGCAGACGTTGCGCAGTTTCGATTTCAAGCAGCCCAAGCAACAACTCGACGGAAACCAGGGCAATCAGGTGCCGATGGGTTTATTGCCGCCACTGGAGCAATACCGTTATGACGGTGCAGCGCGCTTTGCGAACAGTCGCATTGGAGAAGCGCTGGCGGCCGTGCGTAATGAGGAGGTCAGCTGGCCGACCAAATTGTTCGAGTGCGCCGGTAATGCGGGGGAACTTGGGGCAGGCGCCTGCTTCAGTCTGGAGCGGCATCCTGATTTCATTGGCCGCGACGAGGCGGATCGTGAGTTCTTCGTGGTGTCGATGCAGCGCGAGGGCCACAACAACTTCGCTAGCGATTTCTCCAGTGCGGAATTGCCCAGCGTTGAGATGCAGGCGCAGGTATTGCGTCGGCGTATTCCGTACCGCCCCTTGCGACAGACACCGTGGCCACGCATGCCTGGGCCGCAGACCGCAACCGTGGTCGGCCCGCCGGGCGAGGAGCTGCACGCAGATGCCTATGGCCGGGTGAAGGTGCAGTTCCACTGGGACAGGAAGCTGGATCGACGTGAGAACGCCTCATGCTGGATCCGTAGCTCCAGCCCTTGGGCGGGCGCTGACATGGGCGGCGTGTCGCCGCCACGCATTGGCCAGGAAGTCATCGTCGATTTTCTTGATGGCGATCCGGATCGCCCGATCATCACCGGTCGTGTCTACAACGAGCAGAACATGCCGCCGTTCGGCATGGAAGTCAGTGGTCTGAAGTCGAAAACGGTCAAGGGTGGCGGCTGGAACGAAGTCACCATGCACGATGGTGCGGGTGGCGAGCTGTTGAACATGCGCGCGCAGCGCGACATGGTCACCACCGTGCTCAATGATCAGACCGCGAGCATCCTCAACAACAAGACCACAAGTGTGACGGTTGACCACGGCATGACGGTGGGCGGCAACCAGACCATCGGCATCACCGGCAATCGAGGCATCACCGTTACCGGCACTGATACCTCGACCGTCACCGGCACTCGCACTACTGATGTCACCGGCGCAGTCGCCGAGACCTATCACACCGGTCAGACCAAGACGATTCTCGCTGCCGGCTATACCGAAACCATCACCGGTCCTTTCACCACGACATTGACCGGCAACTACATCAGCCAGCGCACTGGCACGTGGAAGCAGACCATCACTTCGACCTCGTGGGAGCAGGTGCAGGGAAAAGTTACCGAGCAGTACCTGGCGGGACGGGAAACCACGATTACTGGCCTGGACAAGCGCGGCGTGACCGGCGCGGTGGAGGATGCCAACAAGGGCTCGCGCACCATCGGTGTGGAGGGAACGTTCGAGCAGGGTGTCACTGAAACCCATTCGCAGTTCTCAACAGGTGACATGACCTTGTCGTCCGCAGCCAAGCTGATCGCTGCAGTGGGCGAATCCTCCGCCATCGAGATAACCGCCGGTGAGATCAGGATCAGCGCTGGTGGTTCAGAGGTGGTGATCAACGCCAGCGGCGTCTCGGTCAACGGTAGCGAGATCAAGCTCAACTGCTAAGCAGAACGGAGATTCAGCGTGCAGGACACCCCCATGTTGCGCGGCCTCGATACCTTGCGCGAAGCCTGGTTACAGGCCAGTTCCGATCCATCCAGACGATTGCTGATATGGCGCTTGCCGGCCAACGCCAGTCGCCTGCTCGCTGCTTTCTTCGAGATGCAGCGGCACGACGAAGGACGCAATACGCCGGACTATTTCCTGCGTATCGATGCGCGCTACGAGCTCGGCTTCCGCTACAGCCGGCAGATCAAGCAGGACTTGTTGGAGCGCTACCTCGGCAGTCAGGATGAACTGCGCGAGCAGGGCGTGTCACTCGGCTGGCGCGGCCCCAATGAAACCCACCCGGATTCGGCTGCGGGCGTGGTCGAGGTGCTTGAGAGCTTTGTTGAACATCATGGCGACCATATGCGCTTGATGGCGGCAGTGTTGGAACCAGAACGCCATGCCCCGGGTGATGGTTTTGAACGCTGGGTGTCGGCAGCGCTCAGCGCCGGCCCGGGCAAGCGCCTGCGATTGGTGTTGGTCGACACCCAGGAAGATCCGCGTTGGCAGCCGCTGTTGGAGAAGCACGGCGACACGGCAGCCTTGATCGGCGGCGACGTCGATATGTTCGCTATTGCGCGCGACACCGCCGCGCAGGCAAGTGGGCGTGGCCCAGAGGTGCTGTACCGCCAGCTGCTAGCTGACCTGATGTTGCTGATCGAACGCGGCAGCCCAACACAGGTGCTTGCCCGTGCCGAGCGCGCGCAAACGCTGGCGTCGCGCAGCGGCTGGCACGACCAGCAATCGGTAGTGCAGATGATGGTGGCGGGCAGCTGGCTCAAGCACGGCGACCACGCCAATGCCATCAATGCTTACCGCACTGCCCGCAGCGCTGCTGAGAGTGCCCGCTCAGGCGGCAATGCCGCAGGCGCGGATCTGGTGATGCAGAGCTGGTTTGGCGAAGCCGGTTGCTGGTTGACTGCGAAGCAGCCAGAACGCGCCGCACAGACCTATCTGCAGGCATCCGCGTCGGCTGCCAGTATCCCCAATCCCATGTTCCAGCTGGAAGGGCAGCGCATGGCCGGTTGGTGCCAGTTGCAGGCGGGTAATAAAGAAGTCGCGCGCACCGAGCTGTTGGAAGCGGTTCGCATCGCAAAGCCGCTGTCGCCGGCAGACCGCAAGACGACGACCTTGCCGCAGGCTTTGTGGGATCTGCTGTTGCTGCAGGACGTGCGACGCTGCGAGAAGCTGCAGGAGATTTCGGTAGGCTATGTGCAGGCCAGTACCAAGGTGTTTGTTGATGCCGAGAGCAGCGCCATGGCGCTGGGCCCGCGCCCCGCACGCGCAGCGCTCGACGCCATCGAGGTGCAGTTGGACGCGGCATTGGAGCAGGGATTCCATCGCGCCCAGCAGGAACGTGAGCGCTTGATCCAGGCCGGTGATGAGTTCTTCCGCAAGATCGTCGCCGTGGGCCGCGACTTCCTCGATCCCCATTGGAACGGTATTCCGACGCTTGAGCACCCGTTGGACCACGAGATACCCGTATGGAGCGAGCCGCCGGCGATGCAGCCATTGCCCGACCCATCAGCTCTACTGCAGCCATCGGCTGTAACACGTGACGCATCAACAACGGCAGGAGCAGCACTGGCATGACGCCAAGTAGAAAAACAGCAGTGATGGCGGTGGCTATCGTGGTCGGGGTCATCGTGGTGGCCTGGATCAGCGCCGACTATCGCGACGAAGTCAAAGCCTTCCTGCGTGCGTTGCTGCGCGCGATCTGAGCGACAAGGAGTGTTGCCATGAGCACCGCCGCCAAACATCTCGATCCGCAGCTCGGTATCGACATCCACATGTACGCGGTGCCGCCAAGCCCGCTGCCCACGCCGCATATCGGTCTGGTACTGGACCCGTTCGATTACATTCCGTTTATCGGCTCAACGATCAAGGTCAATGGTGTGCATCGCGCCACCGCCGGAACTGGCGGGCTGGACGTGCATATTCCGTTGGGCGTTTGGGCGCCACCGTTGGCTGCACCAATGGGTCCGCAGTTCGACGGCGAAGAAATCTTCATGGGCAGCCGTACCGTATCCGCGGATGGCGAGCCGTTCTCCCGGCTGGCGATGCCGGTGCTGGACTGCAACCTGGCCGGGATGATCAATCCCTTCCGGGTGAAGAAGCCGAAGAAACCGCTGCGCGCGATGTCCTTGCCTACCGGTTTGAACGTGGCCATTCCCAGCAGCGTGACCGTGGGCGGGCCGCCAACTATTTCGTGGACGGCGATGGCGTTCCGCGCAGCGTTTGCCGGGCTGGGTAAGCTACGCAAGAGCAAATTCTTCCAAGGCAAGATGGATGCCTTCAAGAAGTGGCGTCAAGGCAAGTGGGGGCATCTGCCGTCGGGCACGCTTAAATGCAAGATCCTGCGCGCCGAGCCGGTTGATATCCGCGACGGCAGCGTGGTTGTCAGTCACCAGGATTTTGATATTCCCGGCCGTCTGCCGTTCGCGTGGCAGCGCAGCTACAGTTCCGCCCAGACCGGACGCGGCGGTGCCTGTGGTATCGGCTGGCAGACACCTGCCGACATCACTTTGGAAGTGCTGGCCGATGGATCGGTATGGATGGCGGCGCCGGGGCAGGTTGCGTTCTTCCCCGAGCTGCCACCGGTTGATGGTGAAGCGGCAGCGATACTCGATTTTGTGGATGGCGCGCGCCTGCTGCGCCGGCAAGGCCAACTGCGAGTGCGCTTCAAGGGCGGACTGCAATACGTGTTCGGCGGGGACCTGCCGAGTGGAGTTGCTGCGCTACCAGTGCATTGCCTGCTGGCGTTGGACCGCATCGAAGACGCCAGTGGCAACTACTGGCGCTTCGAGCGCAACGATGGCCACCTGGTGCGCATCGTCGAAAGCGGCGTCGACGGTCTGCAAGGCCGCTTCATCGACGTGGATGCGCGTCAGGGCCGCATTGAACGGATGGCGCTGCACGACCCGGCAACCGGGTTGGTGCATCCGCTGGTGGGCTACCGCTACAGCGGTGAAGGTGATCTGGCTGCAGCGCTGGACGCTTTGGGTGCGGCGCGCACATTTGTCTATCAACAGCATCGATTGGTGCAGCACACGGACCGGGTCGGGCTGTCGTTCTACTACGCGTTCGATGCGCAGGGGCGGGTAGTGCACTCCTGGGGCGATGGCGGCCTGTACGACTACCATTTCGAGTACGACGCACTGCTGCGCGAGACGCGCGTGACTGATTCGCTCGGCCACCTGAGTGTGATCAAGTTCGATGAGAACCAGCTACCACTGTGCGAGATTGATCCGCTCGATGGCGTCACCTTCTTTGAGTACGACGACTTCGGGCGTACGGTGGCGGTCACGGATCCGGAAGGCCTGCGTACTGGCTTTGCTTACGATGCACACGGCAACTTGTGCTGCCTGACACGGGCAGACGGAAGCAGCTTTCAGTTTGACTATGATCCGCTGGACAACATGGTTGTTCTGCGGACCCCGGACGGCGCGACTTGGCGGCAGGAATTCGACGATAAGTTCAAGCTGGTGGCACAGGTGGATCCACTCGGTGCGAGAACAAGCTTCGAGTACAGCCTGGAAGGTCAACTTCTAGCCCAGCAGAATGCCCGGAAGGCGATGACACGGTTGCGTTACGATCGGCACGGTCTGGTCTGTGCGGTGATTGATGCGCTCGGCTCCGAAGCGCGCTATGCAAGCGACCCTCTCGGCAATCTGTTGGAACAGGTGGATGCGCTAGGGCAGACCAATCATTACGAATACGACAAAAAGGGCCGCCTGTTGGTTGTCCGAACTCCAGAAGGAACCAGCATTCGATGCGAGTACGATGCTGAAGACCAGTTGATCCGGTACGTTGACGAGGCGGGTACGGAGACTCGTCTGGAGTATGTGGGTGTCGGGCAGGTGTCTAGCCGCATGCAGGCTGATGGCCATAGCGTGCAGTACCGTTACGATAGCGAGCAGCAACTGATCGCGGTGATCAACCAGCGCGGTGAGTCCTATCAGCTGGTACGCGACGCGCTTGGACGTATCGTCAACGAGGTCGATTATTGGGGTCAGGAACGCCGCTATGACTACGATGCGGCGGGGCGCCTCAAAAGCGTGGTGGATGCGCTTGGGCAGCGAATCTCTTTCTCAAACGACAAGCTGGGGCGCATCGTTCGCAAGACTATGCCTGATGTAAGGCATCCAGGAAGGCAGGTGCAGGAGCATTTCGGCTACGACAAGATCGGACGCCTGACTGAACTGCGGAATCCGGCGAGGAGCATAAAGCGACGCTACGATCCTACCGGGCAAGTGCTGGAGGAGCTGCAGGACGGCTTCAAGGTCAGCTATGGATACGATGAGGTTGGAAATCGCGTGTCGCGCCAGACTTCCGCCGGCAACTGTGTGGCGATTGTCTACGATCTTCTCGATCAAGCGGTGTCGATCGCGATCAATGATGATTCGCCAATCCTGATGCAGCGCGATGCGTTGGGTCGGATTACGCAGGAAGTACTAAGCCCGCATCTGCTGCGCAACTTCGGCTACAACAGTCGCAACCTGATGACCTCCCAGTCCATCCTGAAGGACGCGGCGCCGCTGCTTGAAACAAGTTACGACTACGATCGGAGCGGTAACCTGGTACGGCGCAGTGACAGTGACCAAGGCGTGGACGAGTATCGGTACGACGTCATTGGGCGGCTGCTGCAGCACACTGATCCAAAGGGCAAGATAGAGCGCTTTTTCACTGATCCAGCGGGTGATCGTCTGCGAACAGAGATCAAGCAGGTACAAGCGCGCAGGATCGTGGGTGGTGAAAGTGACGCTCAAGGGACATGGACGCGCGAGGGGACCTATCAGGGAGTGCACTATGTGTTCGATAGGGGCGGTGACCTGGTGCGTAGGGGGAGTCCGCAAGGTGGATCGGATGATCTCACTCTTGTCTGGGATGCGAATCATCGGCTTGCTGAGAGTACAAAGGATCGCGTAACGACCGACTATGGATACGACCCCCTTGGGCGACGTGTATTCAAACGGAATCAGGCTTGCACAACCTGGTTCTTCTGGGATGGTGACGCGTTGCTGGGCGAAGTCCAGCAGGCGAACGATGAAGATGAGGTCGCACCGATCTGGGTCGGAAATGTTGCAAGTCTGGTGGAGGTAAGGGCGCGACAGCAGCAGCTCTCCAGCTTGCATGAACGCGTGCGGGAGTATGTTTACTGCGCCAAGTCGTTTGTTCCCCTGGCCCTGATTGAACCTGGCAAAGCGGCCAACGATGGGCTCGCACCAGTCGCTCAGGCCGAGATCACGGCGGGCGCCATCCGCGAAATTTCCGCTGTCGATTCGTCTATATCATTGGAACAACGAGCGCAGATCGGTACATCGATAGATCAATCATCGATTGGTCGATTGGGTGGGATGGTTCTGGGGGAGAGAGCCACGGAGCTTGGTGCCTCTGTGGGGGTGGGCCCGGTGCGTTCGATGGGGATATCTTTGGTGACGCCGCAACGTATTGGCGGAATCGAGGACTCAAAACCCACGCCCGTAGCCGTGGTAATGGGATCCCGTCCAGACAGTGGGTCGGTTCTGGTGGGGAAGGAGCTGCACCGGGTCTACATCTACCAGTGTGACCCGAATGGAGCTCCGCATGCCCTGATTGACAGGTTCGGAACTATTGCTTGGTCCGCAGGCTCTGGCACCTGCAATTCATCAGGCTCCTATCATGGTCGGGTAGCCAACCGGATTGGCCTGCAAGGGCAGTACCACGATGAAGAGACCGGGCTTGCGTATGCCAGGCATAGGTACTTTTCCTCTGACATATGTGCGTTTGTTTCGAAGGATCCCATCAGGATACTCGGCGGTATCAACATATATGAGTACGCAGTCAATACGCTGAGGTGGGCCGATCCGCTTGGCTTGAAGGGAGGAAGTACCGAGCTCGACAGAAATATCGGTGGCAGGGTCGGTGATGGCATGCAGGCGCATCATCTAATCCCTGAGGAGGTGATGGACAATCCTGCCTTCAAGGACATGTTTGATCACCTGGAATCGATGGGCTTCGATAGAAACGGCGCTGCAAATGGCATACATATGCCGGGCTCTGAGAGTCTTTCAAAAAAGACAGGTATGGTGGGGCACTGGAGTAATCATGACATGTATACCGCCGATATCACCGCAAAGATTGATAAGCTGAACACAGCTTGGAGCAGTGGAAAGCTGTCGGATATGCAGCTCTTGTTAGGTATTCGCAATGTGCAGTCGCGGGCTTTTGCCGATATTGAAAGCGGCAATGTGGCACGCGCGCTATCAAATGCATGCAGGATGGGGTGATTGATTATGCTTTACATGGTTCGTTACATTCCTGACAACGCTGGATGCCCTGTAGTCTTGAAAGGAAAGTTGAACAAGCCTTGGGCGTGGAACGCGTTCGATCCGGATTTGTCAAATGCCGGATTTGAGGTCGGATATGTTTACGAAGCCAAGCACAAATTTCTGAACTTCGACTACTGGGACCTGAACTGGATGGCGTCGGAGCAGTTTGTTGAGATATGCCGGAAGTTTGATGTTGGCGTTGATGCCGTTCCGGTGGATGTAGTGCTTTCCGATGGTGCGTCGTCGGTTAAGAAATACTTCTATCTAAGATGGTCCGCATGGGCTTCTGTCATCGATTTGGATCGTTCTCGTTATGAGCTCGAGAAAGACCTGGCGACTGGCGAAATCTTGTATCAAAAGTATTTTCCGGATGCGCCGGTCCTGGAGTCGGTTGAACGTTTTGTTGTCGATGAAAAAAAGGTGCCTGGAAGTGCGGCGTTCCTTTGCTTGGATCTCGGCCACACCTTGGTTTGCAACGCGTTGTTTCGTGCAGCGTGTGAAGGTGCTGGCTTGCAAGGCATGGGTTTCGAAGAAATCACGTCGTATACCAAGAGTGACTTCTGGGATTGAGGCTGTAGACGCCTGCTGCCCTTGAATCACCTTCCGCATCATTGATGCGCTAGAGATGGTGAAGAAGGTGCGAGTGCAGGTGTACCTGTTTCCATGGCCGGTCGCTGGCGCCACCTTGGCAAAAGGTATTCAGTTCCTAAGCTGCCGTCGAGCGTTTTGTCGGCATGATGTAGTGGCGACCTGCCAGCGATTTGCCAACGCCGATTGCGTGGTTATCGCTTATCTGCCATCTGCAGTTCCACTGTGTAGATCACGCTGTCTTCGATCCGCCCATCGACGGCAAAGGCGATGGACAGCTGGTCTGTTGCCAAGTCGTTGCGATGGGTGAAGCAGGTAGCCACGCCTTTGGTGCAGCTGACATCCCAGGTATCACCGCCGGTAGCGCGCAGCTCGCGTACCGTGGTCCTGTTGGTGATCGGCAGCCCTTGCAAGGACAGAGACTGATTGAAAACGCTCAGTGGTTCGAGCTCCGTGCCGGGCGCGGGGACTTCAAAGCCGGCTGCTTCGCTGTCCATGTGATTCAGGACAATGGTGACGATGCTGGCGTTGGGCTCTTTGGCGTTGTCCGGATAGACGCGGATGCCGAGTTTGTCCCAGACCAGAACCGTGAGACTGGGGTTTGGTTGCGTGCTTCGATGGTCTGGCCCCAGTGCCTGGATCCACGCACTCATCGGTGCACCAAGCTCCAGCGCCTTGCCTTGGTAGATCAGGCCCGTTGGCGTGGTTTCAAGTGCGGGCTTCGCGGTGCTGGCCGGCGCGGCGCTTGTGGTCTTCGACGACTCTGCATGCGATGAGCTGACATCGCAGCCGATGAGTGCCAAGCCGAGCAGTGCGGTGGCCAATACGCGCTTTTTCACTTCTTGCCGCTCCCTTTGACCTGGTTCTTCTCGCCGAAAAGATCTTCATAGAACTTGGTGATGTAATCCCAGCTGTCGGTGCCGTAGCGGCCAACGCGGCGGATACCCTCGAGTGCATCTTTGCCATGTTCTTCGTGCAGGTGCTCGATCTCGGTCGCCGATGCAGCCCTGCGGATGTTGGCGGCATGGTCTTTGGCCCAGGCCGATACATGTGGACATTGCCAGGTGCTGTCGTAAGGATGCACCAGGTAGCCTTGCGCGATCTTCACCGGATCACAAAGCCCATTGCCGTTCCAGCGGCCAATCATGGCCTTGCCAACCTCGGTCACTGCCTGCTGGGCGAGCTTCGCGGCCAGTGTATGCAGCGGATGCACGTCATGATCCTTGGCAAGCTGCGAATGGCTGGGGTCGGTCGAACCGTTCTTGTTCGGGTCTGAGTCGAACATGGTCTGGGCGTCGTCGACGCTGTTGCCGATCAGCAGCAGCAGCTGCTGGTAGACAAGGTTGTAGCTGTTCAGTATCAGCCGCATCGGTGCCGAGGCAATCCAGCCAGCGCGTTCCAGGTACTCGTGGCCAGGAATGCTGAGCATGCGGTCGCGCAGTTTCAGGAAGTTCTGGAAGGCGGTGAAGTAGCGCTGGTCGCTCTGCTCTGAAAGCAGGACGAGCATGATTCTTTCGCTGTCCGAACGATCACCTGGCTTGCTGGCCTTGAACTCCCAACTCTCCACGCTGAACAGTTTGTGCGCGATAGGTTCGGCCAGGCTGGCAATCACGTCGGTGGAACCGAACATGCCGGTAACCACCGGGTACGTATGTTTGCAGTCCGCCTTCCCCGTCCAGAGCAGTACGTTGTTGTGCCCGATCTTGCGCAGGCTCAGTTCGCAGAAATTGGAGTGGGCGAAATAGTCCTCCAGCACATGCAGCGCGGAGCCAAAGTGACGCATACCGTCGGCAGTGCGGCCCAGGGAAATCGCCTGCCTCAGTTCCGAAGCCATGAAGGCGCTGGAGCTGCTGATGTAGCGCTTCAGCGATGTGTTCTTGTCGACACCAAGCAGCGGGCTGTTGGCAGTGACCCAGGGCTCGAAGTCCTTGTCGATGGTTTTCGGGTCGGCTGGATCGGGCTTTATGTTCTTTGGGTTGTCGATATGCTCGCTGGGCCGATAGACACCAAGGCGCGCAGGCGTGACCTCGTAATGGGCCTTGTCGCGGTAACGCAGCTCGTGGAATTCGCCGCCAGCAAGGATGTCGACGATCTTGGTCAGTGCCTCGCGGGAAATGTACTTGCCGAGGTCTTTCGGCATGTTCGGCGGGCGCACGATCTTCGGATCGAGCAGCTGCGAATAGTCGCGCAGCCAATTGCCGAAGTAGATCGCCGCCAGGTCCCGGCGGCTGAAGCCGACCCTGCCCAGCACGGCTTCGATCGAGCGGTGGCCAAATGACTGGCCCGGGTTCTTGGCGTGGTTCTCGCCATCACCTGCGCTGAAACCTTCGTAGCGGCCGTCGTGTGACTGGTTGTCCTGCGCGGCAACCGGGCCTTGCTGCCGCAGTGCAGCCTGCACCTCGGCATAGTTGACCTTCAGCGGGCCGCTGAATTCGGGCGAAGTGTAGTCGGCGTAGGTCGCTTCATGGCTGCCTTCGAGATCGAAGAACGCGAACCGGTACGCCATGCTCGTGCCTTCTTCATGCGCGCTGTCGGCGGCGATGCTTGGCTTTCCACTGGCATCTTTCTCCGCCAGGTCGTTGCGAAGCACGTTGTCGACGTGGTGACCAAATTCGTGCAGAAGCACCGCTAGCAATTCGCGTGAGGCCTCGATCGACGTCGATGCCTGATCGGCCGCCGAGGCGTGTACGCGAATGAGACGCTTCTTGTTGTCGTAGTCGGCAGGGTAGGGGCCGCCGCTGAGCACCTCGTGCTTGGGCGGCGGGAAGCTGCCGCTCTTCAATGCCTCCTGCAGCTTCATGTAGGTTCTGGCAGGTATATCGAAGCCGAATGTCGGTGCCATCATCATCACGAATTCGATGGTGGTCGACTTTTCGGCAGCGCTGCGCAACTGATCGTAGGCGAAGGTGCTTTCGATCTTTCGCGCCGGATCGGGTTTGATCTTGAATGCAGGCAAGGGCGGCAGTCGCGGCGATGCACTGCTGCCGCTCTTGAACGGATGATCGCCGGCCTTGACCTTGAATTCACCGGGGCAGCTGAAGGTGATGTCGCCGCCTTCAAGCGTGATTGCGCTGCTGCCGGCCTGCAGCACGACCTTGCTCTTGGCGAGTACGTCGATGCGCTGGTCCGTAGCGGTAACGGTGATGGCTTGATCGGCCAGCAGCTCGAGTTCACCATCGTTGGCCTGAAGGCTGACCGGGCCATTGGCGGCAATCAAGCGCACCGGGCCAGCTTGCGCGAACAGCGACACCTGGCCGCCAGAAACCGCAGCAATGGTTTCGCCGCTGCTCGCATGCAGATCCTGCTGCACGGTGAGCTGCAGGTTCTGTCCGGCGAAGGCAATCGCGCTCGCCGGGGTGGTCCATGCAATGTGGTTCGGCGCCTCGGCAAGCAGCACGGGTTTGGCGAAACGCTCGACCGGTTGATCACCAGTTGCGCGACCATCGCTGGGCTTGAACTGCGATTGGCCATTGACCACGGATTTGAAGCTGCCTTCCGCCGTTGGATCTACCTGCTCGCGCAGCTGGCCGGTCTGTTGCCAGGCTTTGAGCCCGGGCACCTGCTGTTGCTGCAGCGTCTGCTGCATCTGCTCAAGACTACGCTCTGCGCCTTTCAGCTGCGCAACAACCTCGGCGTTGTCCATCACCGTGGAAGCAGCGCGCTCTTGTGTGCTGGCGGAAAGCAACAAGCCCTGCGCGGCGTGTACGTTGCCCCAGCCTTGTGTTGCGAGCTCAAAGCCTTCGCCACGCAGTGCACCGCGCGCGGTGTCCTCATGCTGGACCAGGTAGCCGAGCTCCAGGCGACTGTCGGCAAGCGAACTGTGCAGGCGCGTGCGCAACTGTCCGGGCGTGTCGTCCATCATCCATTGCTGGCTGCCACCGCCGTCATGCGCGCGCGTATGCAAGCCGCTGAGCACGCCGGGATGCTTCGCGTCCTCATCGATACCGCCGCCGAACGGCGGTGCTACGTTGCCGTTGTAAAGCTGGCCGGTGATGCGTGGTTGGTCGATATCGCCGTGCAGAAATTCAACCAGTACTTCGCTGCCGATACGCGGCAAGAATGCAGTACCCCAGTTGGGGCCGGCAACCCATTCGGCAACCGAGACCCAGCTGCCGCTGGTGTGGTCGCCGGGGGCGTGTCCCGCTTGCGCACTGCCTGTTTCGCTGAGGCCACCCGCATTGGGCGTGCTGCCACGCTGCCACGAAAACTGGACGCGGACCTGGTGCTCGCGGTTCGGGCTGAGAGCGGCTTCGGCGACGCCGACGACGCGTGCGGTCTGCAGGCCGTGCAGGGCAGGGCGATCGTGGGGCAGCGCACGCACCGGGACGCTGGCATCGGTCGCGAGAAAATGGTTTCGGTAGCTGCCGCGCTCAAGCGCGCTGTTGCCAAGCAGTTCGGCGATGCCGCTGTCGAGATTGTTGACCGCGGTATGGGCGACGACCAACAGCTGGAACTCGCTGCCTTCGTGTTGCGGGTGCTGGGAAAGCGCGAAACGGGAACCGGCAGCCATGCGCCGTTCACTGCTGCTGCCGCTGTAAAGAACCTGTGCAAGCTGCAGCGCATCCAGCCTTGCCTGCGCCTCGCTTTGCGCCCAGCTCGATTCGTTGAAGCGGCCGGCACGTGGTTGTACATAGACTTCGAGCGACGGAACGTCGCCACTTTCGGCGTTCGCCTGTGCAGCAATGGCCGAAAGTTTGTCGCCATGCCAACTCGCAACCGTGCTGCTGTTTGGCACCAATTGCCGCTGCTCACCGAAATGGGTGATGCCATCGCTGGACTCGCTGGCCGCGATGCGATGGAAGCGCACAGTTCCGATATCGGGAAGTTCGCCCTGTGGATCGAACACGACCAGAGTATGGGCGCCGTCGCCATCCTGTGTCTGCTCGATGCGCCAGGCAAGCCCGCTTTCCGCCAACAACCGACTGACGAAATCCCAATCAGTCTCGCGATACTGGGTGGTGATAGCGCGTTGCGGCAGGCTCGATTCGACGTCGAAGCGATACGCTGCCTGCGGATAGTCATCAAATATCTGCCCGCAGATCGCGCGCACATCCAGCTCCTGGAAGATCACCGCATTGCGGCGCAGGCGCAGCAGCGCGGTCCAGGGCTCCAGGGTGAGTTGATAACGGGCCAGGCCGCCGTCGCTGCCGAGCTGCGCCACGTTGGTGCACAGTCCATGCCATTGGCGCTGCGAACCATCGGGCAGCTGCAGTTGCAGGGTAAGCGCTTGCTCCAACCAGCTGTCCGTCTGCAGATAGGCGTCGGTGCTGAGGCAGTCAATCTGCAATTGCATATCGCCGCACAGGGCTTCTTCGCCCTCGAAACGTTCAACCACCAACCCTTCGTTCGGCGCTTGTAGCTTGATCAGCCGATTGCTATGTGAGATCGCGGCGAGCGCGGTAGACAACGAGGAGCTCGGGACGTCCATATCGACAGGCTCATGGCAAAGTGATCGTGATGTGTGCGGTGCGTTCTGGCATCTGCACGACATTATTGTAAGCAGCCAGCTGTTGGCGGGTGTCGTGACCCATGTAGGTACGCAGGCCAATGAAGGCGAGCACACCGAAGCAGCCGACAACTGCAGCGGGCAGCCACAGGGGAATTACCCGCCGCAGCTGGTTTCTGATGTTGTCCGGTGGCAGTGCATGCGGCGCGAAACCGTGGCGCTTGCCTTTGAGGTAGACGATCTCGTCGCCCAGGCGCGCGGTGAGGTAGCCAAGCTTCTCCGTTCCTTCCAGGCGGTATTTGCCCTCGAAACCCATCAGCAGGCAGTAGTGGTATACCTCCAACGACGGCAGCCGCGGGCCACCCTGGCGGCGCAGCTCCTCAAGCTTGTCGAAGAAGTGTTCACCGGCAAGATGCTCGCCAAACATGCGCAACTGCAGCGGGTTGCGCTCCCATACTTCATGCAACGCCGAAGGTTGCGAGAGGATGGCCTCGTCAACCGCTGCACAGAATGCATACTTGGAGGCGTAAACGTCTTCGGCGGCAATACCCAGACGCATCGCATTGCGCTCGACGCTGTCGAGGAACTTCTGCACGGTCTGCACGAAGCCTTCGGCATCATTTGGCAGCTGGCCGCGCTTCAGCAACAGCAGCAGGTAGAAGCCGTCCGACATCAGATCCTGCAGGCTTTGCGGCGCTGTCGAAATAGGCGTGTTGCTGGCCATGGCTGCGTTGCCGGTCAGTGACGGCATCGGACCAGGGGTTGGAGGCAGATGTGAGTTCATCAGGTGGTCACCGCAACGAGTTCCAGCTTCAGGTCGGAAATGCCGGCCGGGACATAGATCATCAGCGATTGTGATTTGAGCATGCGCTCGTAGAGCGCGCCGCGAGGATCAATCTCGAAATAGTGGCTGCCCGGTCGTACAGGAATTGCCGCAGGAACCTGCGCTGCGTGTGTGAGCTTCACGCCAGGCAGTGCGGAGAGTACACACTTCTCGACGTCATCCGGTGCGCCGATCTTGAAACGGATCGGAACGGTCTGGATGAGATCCTGTGCCGGCATCGATGCCGATACGGAAAGATAGAACGAAGCCTCGCCATCGATGCGCTGCGAGTCGAGCCGGCCCAGGTGATAGGACGGCTTGATCTCATTCAGCGCGATCTTGAAGTAGCGCGTGGAGATCACCGTCTCCAGCAAGGCACGCACGATCTCCAGCAACTTGCGGAACGATGCCTCCGGTTGATCGTGGCGATACACCGGCAGGTCATTGAGCTGGTAGGTGTTGGAGAAGGTCAGCAGGGCGCCTGCCATGCGCAGCAGCTCCTGATGCAGGCGCTCCGGGTGCAGCTGCGGATGATGCAGCAGATGCGCCAGTGCGCTGAATGAAGAGTTGATTGTATGCAGCAGCCAGAACGATGCGATATCGCCCGAACGGAATTCAATGATGTTCTGTGAGGTCTGCCGATGCAGGCCATAAAGCGCGTCGACCTTTGCCTGCAGTGCATCCAGCACGGAGCGCAGTTCACGATGCAGGAACGGCGATGCCTGCAATTGTGCGCACGGCGGAATGAATTCGTCATCCAACTCGAAGCCGCCACTCGAGGTCCTGCGAACACGCGCAACAGGAACCGTTGTGTAGGCATCCTTGGGCTGATCGTCGGTGAGCAGCTTTACCGCTTTGCTGAGATATGCCAACTCAGCTTCGGCAGCATCGGTGAACAAATCATCCGAAACCCGGTTGGCCTGCCGATAGCGCGCGAGCGCTGTGCCTTCGACGTCAGAACAATTGCGACCATCATCACGTAATAGCGGTAATGCGAGATACACAATCGTTGACTGTATCCCCGGTGGAAGGTCCTGTAGTGATACAGCATCTGGCAGGCCGTCGTGTACCGGAGCGTCGTAGCTTTCGCCGTCAGGAAACACTGCGGATAGATCTAGGGGGCGCAGCGTACCGCCTGTCAGAGCATGCGTATCAAAGCGCACGCGACGTGCGCCCCATGCATAGGGGTGCAATGTCTGCGACAGGTCTTGTAGGCGCGCCTCGTGATAGGCATCTTGACGCTGGAAGTGCTGAGGGCGGAGGAACAAGCCTTCACCCCATAAGACCTTCGACATCCTGCTTACGTAAGCCACATTTCAGTCCTTGGAAACTTCGTTGGCGCGTTGCTTCAGGCGTTTTGCCCTTCGGTGCATTGCCGCTGCACCGGCAGCTTCGCAGCTTGATGTGAAAACTCCATTCACATCCGGATTCGCATCACATCTTGTGGTTCGAATGCGCCAGATACTAGCGCATGCCCGCGCCTCAATGTTGTTGTTACAGCAAAAACGCACCGTCGTTCAGCGCGCGCCTGCACAGCGTATGGAGGCCAAACTGCCTGGATCACCAGAGATGCGTGAGCTTAATGCGGGGCTATCGGTTGTTAGTGCACACGCGTGTACACCAATTGTCAGCCCATCATTGGGAAGAGTCTTGTTGCGTGCATCGAACGCCATGCGCCATCGTGCTTCTGCTGGCGAGCGGAACAAGGCGACGACGCCAATGACAGCGGTGCCATCACTAAGTTGTTCGGACAATTCCTGGCGTACACCCGGTGTCAGTACTACTTCGTTCACAGAAAGAAGGTCCGCTCCAAGTGCGGATTGTTCACCCGCTTGGTCGAGAAAGGAATTGAAGGTGGCTTGTTCAAACCGTTGCGCACTGCGCAGGTGATAGATCTTCAGCACGGCAGCACTTGCGCGCTTGTCATTTCCGGCATTGAGATTTGTCCCGGCGTAGATTTTCAGCGGTATTACAGGGGGTTTTTCAGGTTTGCTTTCACGCAGCCCAACTGCTTGCAGTGTACTGTCCATCGCCTTGCTCAACTTGCCACCGGACGCACAACCAGCTAATCCAATGGTGCTAACAAGGGCGAAAGTTGTGACGGAAGCCACACGTAGAAGTTTGCTCATGTACGCATTCATTTAGTGATGGGCGCCAAGAAAACAGCGGGGAAGTGACGACATGTCGGTGCAAGTGCAGCACGACGATGTGAAGGAAATGTCTAGAGCAAACACATCGCGAATTTGAAAATAACTATACCCACGCGCATTTGCGAATGTACACTGCCGCCGCTGGGACTGGATTCCCGCAAGATGTATCGGCGGAAATGCGGCTCCCTTTAGGAACTTATTTCGACGAAGGAATCACTATGGATGTGAAGGTGTTTGGGGCGGCAACACGTCGTTCGGTTTTGGCGTTGGCACTGGTCGCGGGGTTGGGCGCCTGTGCGTCGACACCAAAGAAGGCAGCAGAAATTCCTTTCGATGTAACGTTGGCAAATGCCGAGGCGCAGGTCGCTACGGCAGGTGCGGATGCGGCGATCAGTGCGTTCGAGGTTGCTGCGAAAGCCGATCCGACACGCAAGGAGCCGTGGGTGCGCATTGCGCAATTGCAGTTCGACCAGAATCGCTATGCACGCGCAATCGTTGCGGCTGAAGAAGTATTGCAGCGGGATCCTGATGACCTTGTTGCCGACGGCGTTCTGACCGTCGCTGGCTTCCGCATTGCCAACGAATCTCTGCAGCGCCTGGGTGGGCGCGGTGCGTTGGCGTCGGAAACCGCACAGCGTGAAGCGCAGACGTTGGTGACCACGCTGCGTAGCACCATGGGTGACGCCATTCTTGAAACCGGCAAGCCAAAGCCGCGTGCGACGCGACAGGCGACGCGTTCGACGGCAGCGAGCCGTCGTGCCGCTCAGCCAGCAGCCGCCCAGCCCGCACCGGCGCGCCCGGCGCGTGACAGCGGCGCGGACCCCTTCCAGAACATTGGCAACTAAGCCGGATCAACAGGACCAGTCAGGAGACACTCATGGCCAAGAAGGACAGCGTTCAAAAGCGGTTGCAGAAGATCCGGCCGCCACGCGTGCAGCTTACGTATGACGTGGAAAAGGGCGACGCGATCGAGCAGAAAGAGCTGCCGTTTGTGGTCGGTGTGATGGGTGACTTCAGTGGCACGCCGGAGAATGCGCTGCCCAAGGTCAAGGACCGCAAGTTCGTCAACGTCGACCTCGACAATTTCGACGAGGTGATGGAAGCGGCCGGCCCGCGCGCGGTCTATCGCGTGCCCAACAAGATCAGCGAGAGCGGTGGCGAGTTCGGCGTCGAGTTGAAGTTCAACTCGATCGAGGACTTCCGTCCCGAATCGGTGGTGCAGCAGATAGATCCGCTGCGTCGTCTGCTCGAGTCGCGGACAAAGCTGGCTGATCTGCGCAACAAGTTGGCGGGCAATGAAAAGCTCGAAGACCTGTTGACCGACGTGCTCAACAACACCGAGCAGCTCAAGAAGCTCGGCGCGGCGAAGGAGGAATAAGCGATGGCGTCTGAAGCCAGTCAACTGTCCGCGCCGGTCGCGGCTACCGAAGGAATCGATCTGCTCGACCAGATCGTCGAGAAGAGCAAGGTCGCCAAGTCGCGCACCGAGCATGAACGTGCCAAGGACATCATCTCCGCGCTCGCGCAGGAAGTGATGGATGGCACGGTCGTGGTGTCTGACAACCTCAACCTGACCCTGGATGCCCGTATCGCCGAGATCGACCGGATCATTTCCGAGCAGCTCAGCGCGGTGATGCATGCCCAGGAGTTCCAGGCGCTGGAAGGTAGCTGGCGCGGCTTGCACTATCTGTGCTCGCAGACCTCTACCGGCCCGAACATGAAGATCAAGGTCTTCAATTCGCCGAAGAAGGACTTGGTCAAGGACTTCAAGTCGGCTATCGACTTCGACCAGAGCGCGCTGTTCAAGAAGGTCTATGAGGAAGAGTTCGGCACATTCGGTGGTGCGCCGTTCGGTGCCTTGATCGGTGACTACTTCCTTGGCCGTCAGCCGGAAGACATGTACTTCATCGAGCAGATGTCGCACGTGGCGGCTGCCGCGCATGCACCGTTCCTGTCTGCTGCCAGCGAAGGCATGTTCGGCCTGGAGTCGTTCACCGACCTGGGCAAGCCGCGCGATCTGGCCAAGGTGTTCGACACGGTCGAGTACGCCAAGTGGAAGTCGTTCCGCGAGAGCGAGGACAGCCGCTACGTTGGCCTCACGCTGCCGCGCTTCCTTGGCCGTTTGCCATACAACCCCAAGGACGGCACCACGGTTGAAGGCTTCAACTTCGTTGAAGAGATCGAGGCCGCCGATCACAGCAAGTTCCTGTGGTGCAACACCGCCTATGCGGCCGGTGCGCGCCTGACCCAGGCATTTGAGAGCTACGGTTGGTGCGCAGCGATTCGTGGTGTTGAAGGTGGCGGCCTGGTCGAAGACCTGCCGACGCACACCTTCCGCACCGATGACGGCGAAGTGGCACTGAAGTGCCCGACCGAGGTTGCCATCACCGACCGTCGTGAAAAAGAACTCAGTGACCTCGGCTTCATGCCGCTGGTGCACTGCAAAAACACCGACTACGCCGCCTTCTTTGGTGCGCAGTCGGCACAGAAGCCGAAGAAGTACAACACCGATTCGGCCAATGCCAACGCGATCCTGTCTGCGCAGCTGCAGTACATTTTCGCGGTTTCGCGTATCGCTCACTACTTGAAGGCGATGATGCGCGAGAAGATCGGCAGCTTCGCATCCGCGGGCAACGTCGAAGAATTCCTGAATCGCTGGATCGCCCAATACGTATTGTTGGACGACAACGCCAGCCAGGAAGCCAAGGCGCAGTTCCCGTTGCGTGAAGCATCTGTGCAGGTTTCGGAAGTTCCGGGCAAGCCCGGTGTCTACCGCGCTGTGGCCTTCATCAGGCCGCATTTCCAGCTCGATGAGCTGTCTGTTTCGTTGCGTCTTGTTGCTGAACTGCCGGCGTCGGCAAAGAAGGCGTAACGTTTTGATGTTGCTTTAGCGTCGGGTGGGGACTTCGGTCCCTGCCTAGCGGTGGCGCACATTTCTAGAGGGCGAAGCCCCCCTCAATCGCCGGGCCCCCGCCCGGCAAACAATCTCACGGAAGAACGGAATTTAGGAGACCAGATATGCAACATGCTTTTCTTTCAATTGACACCATCAAAGGTGAGTCGCACGACGACAAGCACAAGGATTGGATTGAAATCCAGTCCTTCTCGCAGGATCTGCTGCAGCCTCGCTCGGCCACTGCCTCCACCTCTGGTGGTACCACGGCAGCCCGCGTGAATCTGTCGCCGATCGAAATCATCAAGTCGATCGATCTCGCTTCCACGGCCCTTAACCAGGCCGCCGCAAACGGCACCACCTTCCCGAAGGCACGCGTTGAGTTCATGCGTGCGGACAAGGACGGCAACGCGATCAATTACTACCTGGTCGAGCTGCTGAACGTGCTGGTACACCGCGTCACCACCACGGTTGACAAGGAAGGTATGCCGCAGGAAGTGGTTCAGTTGAGCTTCGGTGCAATCAAGTGGACTTACCAGCAGCAGAAGCCGGAAGGCGGAGTTGGTGGCAAGACCGTGGCACAGTGGAGCGCAACCAAGAACATCCCGAACTACACCGTTTGATGATGTGTTCTGCGATGGCGCGTCAAGCGCCATCGCAGTCTCAATCCCGGCAAGGCCAGGAACGGCCCTGCAGTTGCATCGATGCCTTTTCGCACGGATGCCCAGCTACCGGAAACAACGATGAAGGGACTCGAACCCAGCCTGTTGGAAAAGCTGTTTGACGATAATCCGCGCAGTGCGGGTGCCGGGCCGATCTTCAAGTCCGTATCGCTGGAGCAGTACAAAGAGTCCATCGCGCGTGACCTGGAGGGGCTGCTGAATTCGCGCGCCGCATTCCAGGAGAGTGATATGGCGGAGTTCCCAAACTGCCGCCAGTCGCTGCTGACCTACGGGCTTGCCGATTTCTCGGCAATGAGCCTTGCCAATGCCTATGATCGATCTTCCATCTGCCGTTCGTTGGAACAAGCGGTTGGTCGGCATGAGCGTCGTTTGAAGAATGTCAGTGTGCAGCTTGATGCCGGTAACCAGTTTGCCGGTGGCCTGCATTTCACCATTCACGCGCTGCTGGATCTCGAGCCCGCGCGTGAGCCGGTAAGCTTCGACGCGATGCTGCAGCCGTCCACGCTGCAGTACCAGGTTACCCGCGCTCGTCGCACCCAGCAGGCGCTCTGATGCAGGATCTGTTGCCCTTCTATGAGCGCGAACTGGCCTACCTGCGCCGTTATGGCCGCGAGTTCGCCGAGCGATACCCAAAGATCGCCGGCCGTCTGCAGTTGTCCGCGGATGGCAGCCAGGACCCGCACGTCGAGCGCCTGATCGAGGCCTTCGCGCTTTTGAGCGCACGCGTATCCAAGCGCATCGATGACGACTACCCTGAGTTCACCGATGCGCTGCTGGATGTGCTGTACCCGCACTATCTGCGGCCGTTCCCAGCCTGCTCGATCGCCTATTTCGATATGGACGGCGTGGCGTCCAAGCTGAGCGCGCCAGTGCGGATTCCGCGCGGCACCTCCTTGCAGAGTCGCGCAGTTCGCGGCGTCCCTTGTGATTTCCGTACCAGTTACGACGTGGTGCTGGCGCCCATCGGTATCTCCGCCGTCACCTACCGGGCGGTGGCTGACGCGCCCATGGCAACGGCATTGCCAGGCGGTAGTGGAGGACAGATCTCACTGAGCTTCAATCTGCTTTCAGATCAGCTTGGCTTCGCCCAGCTGGGTACCGATAAATTGCGCCTGTTCCTCGACGGCGAGCCGTCGGTGCGCGCTGCTTTGCGCGACGCACTGCTGCTTGGCGTGAAGGCCGCGTATGTTGAGTCCGACGGCGACGGTCGCTGGCGCCGGCTTGAGTCAGTTCCGATCAGCCCGGTTGGCTTCGCTGACAGCGAAGCGCTGATCGATTTCCCGGCGCGCTCGCACCCGGCGTATCGTTTGTTGACCGAACTGTTCGGCTATCCGGAGAAGTTCGGTTTCGTTGACCTGGACTTGACTGCCACCAGCGCAGGCGCCAGCCGCCGCTTCACCTTGCACCTGATCCTGCCGGCTGGGCAGCAGGAACGGGCGAATGCGATGGTGCTGGAGGATATCGGCCTGCATAACGTGCGGCTGGGCTGCACGCCCATCGTCAACCTGTTCAAGATCAACGGTGAGCCAATCCGTGTAACCCATCGCACGGTGAATTATCCAGTGTTGGCGGACGCACGCCGTGCCTATGCCTTCGAGGTGCATTCCATCGATTCGGTGTACCGCATCCGACAGACACCGCAGGGCGAGGCGATTCACGAGTTCCGCCCGTTCTATTCGCTGCATCACGGCGAAGACCCGGATCGTACCGGGCAATACTGGGTCGCTCGCCATGACGAAGACATCGCAAGGCAAAGCCCGGGCTTCGAGATGGAGATCAGCTTCGTTGATCTGTCTTTCAACCCGGTGCTGCCGCAGACCGATACGGTCAGCCTGGAGCTGACCTGCAGCAACCGTGATCTGCCGCATCAGCTCGCCTACGGCGTGGCCGGTGGCGACTTGAGTGTCGAAGGCGGCAGTCCCGCCAAAGCCATCACGCTGCTGCGCAAGCCAACCCGGCCACTGCGCTTCCGCCATGGGCGCAGCGCACAGTGGCGCCTGATCTCGCATCTGTCCCTGAACCAGCTGTCCCTGAGTGGCAGTGGCTTGGCTGCGCTGAAAGAAATGCTGCGTCTGTACGACCTGTCTGGCAGCAACGTATCCGCGCGGCAGGTCGACGGCATTCTTGCACTGGAGCAGGTGCCGGCGACGACCTGGATGTCTGGTCGCCAGTTCGCATCTGTCGTACGCGGTCTTGAAATTCGCTTGACCATCAATGAGGCCCATTTTGTCGGCACCGGCGTGGCTGCTTTCGCGCAGGTGATGGATCACTTCTTCGCACTGTATGTGCATGCCAATAGCTTTACCCGACTGGTGCTGATTTCTGGCGACAGCGGGGAGGAGATCGTCCGATGCGAAGCGCGCAGCGGCGAATCGATCCTGGCGTAGCCCAGCAGCTGCTGGCCGAGCCGCACCGCTTCGAGTTCTTCCAGGCGGTGCGCCTGCTTGAGCAGGTGTTCGAGCGGCAAGGTGTCAAGTCGGGCCAGGCCATTCCAATGCGGGTTCGCTTCCGCAACAACCTGTCATTGGGTTTCCCGGCAACCGAACTGTCCGCCGATGGCGAGGTGTATTCGCTGTCAGGTGATCGCCTGCAGGAGCGCGAAGACATCGAGCAGGCGCTGGCTGCCGAAACCCTGGGCGAAGTGCATCTGACGCCGCAGTTCATGGGCTTGCTTGGCACCTCCGGCGCATTGCCGCTGCACTACACAGAGACGCTGCAGATCCGCGAGCTCTATGAGCGCGATCGCACCGCTCGTGCCTTCCTCGATATCTTCTCAACCCGCGCCGTTGCGCTGCACTACGCGGCGTGGAAGAAGCACCGATTGGCGCTGCAGTATGAGCTGGACCGGCGTGAGCGCTTCCTGCCGTTGGTGCTGTCGCTGCTTGGCATGGGCATGCACGAGCTGCGCGATCGCCTGCACGACGGCGAAGGCGACATCTTCGACCAGGCAGTGGCGTACTACGCAGGCGCCATCCGGCAGCGACCGGTATCGGCAGCGTTGATGCAGCGCGTGCTCTCGGACTACTTCCAGGTGCCGCTCGAAGTGCAGCAGTTTGTTGGTGCCTGGTACCGCGTACCGGCAGGGCAGGCGACCCGCCTGGGGCAAGCCAATGCCGTGTTGGGTGCCAGTGCGTTGGCAGGTGATCGCGTCTGGCAGCGCGATCTGCGCCTGCGCCTGCGCATCGGCCCGCTTTCAAAGCAGGCGTTTGATGATTTCCTGCCCGGCGGAACTGCAGCTCTGGCCTTGGCCAAGTGGCTGTCGCTGCTTACCGGCGGGACGCTTGAATACGAGGTGCGGCTGGTGCTGCGTGCCGAGGACGTCCATGGAAGCGCACTGGGAAAAGGAGCGCGCTTGGGTTGGGACAGTTATATGTGTACACGCGGGCAGGACGGTGCACGCGATGACACCACCTATGGCATCCATACATTGCAATAACGAGGCGCCGGCAGCGATGACGCTGCCGGTAATTGAACGGTTTCAGCAGGGAGTGCGTGGTTCCGAATGAGCATCAACCTCAAAACACTTATCAGCAAGTTGGACGACACCTGCCGTCAGGCGACTCAGCGCGCAGCCAATCTGTGCATGACGCGTGGCAACTACGAGGTGGATCTGGAGCACCTGTTCCTGGCGCTGCTGGAGCAGCCCAAGAGCGACTTCGTGCTGATCGCCCAGCGCAGTGGCATATCGCCTGAATCACTTGAGCGGGATCTCAGCGACGAGATCGGCCAGTTCAAGACCGGCAATACACGCACGCCAGTGTTCTCCCAGCATCTGCCGGCCCTGTTCGAGCACGCCTGGCTGATCGCCTCGCTGGATTCGGAAACCACCCGCATCCGCAGCGGTCACCTGCTGCTGGCGCTGCTGACCGAGCCTGATCTTGCGCAGCTGGCCTACCGCGGCTCTAAATTGTTCGTGCGCTTCAAGCGTGAAGAGCTGAAGCACGATTTTGCCAAGCTGACCGAAGGCTCGCAGGAAGCGCAGACCGTCCGCTTCGCCGATGCTTCGGCAACGGGCGAAGGTGCTGGCGAAGATGCGGATGCAGTGCCGGGCGAGGCCAAGGGCGGTCTGTCCAAGACCCCGGCGCTGGATCAGTTCACCACCAACCTTACCCAGCGTGCGCGTGACGGCAAGATCGACCCGGTGATTGGCAGGGATGCCGAGATCCGCCAGGTCATCGACATCCTGATGCGCCGCCGCCAGAACAATCCGATCCTCACCGGTGAGGCCGGCGTCGGTAAGACCGCCGTCGTCGAAGGCCTGGCCCGTCGCATTGCCGAGAAGGATGTGCCCGACGTGCTGCAAGGCGTTGAGCTGCATACCTTGGACATGGGTTTGTTGCAGGCCGGTGCCAGCGTCAAGGGCGAGTTCGAGAACCGCTTGAAGAACGTGATCGACGAGGTCAAGAAGAGCCCGCACCCGATCATCCTGTTCATCGACGAAGCCCACACCATGATTGGTGCCGGCGGCTCCGCTGGCCAGAACGACGCCGCCAACCTGCTCAAGCCGGCCCTGGCGCGAGGCGAGTTGCGCACCATCGCCGCCACCACCTGGAGCGAGTACAAGAAATACTTTGAAAAGGACGCCGCCTTGGCGCGTCGTTTCCAGGTAGTGAAGGTGGAGGAGCCCAGCGAAGTGCTGGCCGCCGCCATGCTGCGCGGCATGGTCAGCCTGATGGAGGCGCACTTTGGCATCCGCGTGCTGGATGAAGCCGTGACCGAAGCCGTGCGCCTGTCGCACCGCTATATCAGCGGCCGCCAGCTGCCGGACAAGGCCGTCAGCGTGCTCGATACCGCCTGCGCCAAGGTCGCACTTGGGCAAAGCGCGACGCCCGCTATCATCGAAGACACCCGCAAGCACCTGGATCGGCTCGAGGCCGAGCTGGCCGCGTTGCAGCGCGAGACTGCCGGCGGCAGCATCTTGCATGAGGAACGTCTTGCCGAACTGAAGGCGCAGCAGATTGAAGCGCAGGCTGTGCTTGCCAGCAATGAGCAGCGTTTGAGCGTCGAGCGCGAACTGGCCGGGCGCGTTGCAGCACTGCGCCAGCATCTTGAACAGGGTCTGACGGGCGAGGGTGATGCGGATGCCTCGGCGGAAGAACAAGCCGACGTCGCTGTCGCAAAAACAACTGGCAAGCGTAGCAAGTCAACGCGTGAGCTCTCGCCACAACATGCAGAGCTGGCGAAGTTGCAGGCGGAGCTGCGTGACCTGCAGGGCGAGACCCCGATGGTTCCGCTGCAGGTGGATGGCACCGTCGTCGCTGAAATCGTGTCGGCATGGACCGGCGTGCCGCTTGGTCGCATGGTCAAGGATGAGATCCGCACCATCCGCTCGCTGGGCAGCCTGCTGGAAGAGCGGGTTATCGGCCAGGACCACGCGCTCGACGCCATCGCCCAGCGCGTGCGTACCGCGACCGCCAAGTTGGAAGACCCGAACAAGCCGCGCGGCGTGTTCATGTTTGTGGGGCCCTCCGGCGTGGGCAAGACCGAGACCGCGCTGGCCTTGGCCGACATTCTGTATGGCGGTGAGCGCAAGTTGATCACCATCAATATGAGTGAGTACCAGGAGGCGCATAGCGTGTCCGGCTTGAAGGGTTCCCCGCCGGGTTACGTGGGTTACGGCGAAGGCGGCGTGCTGACCGAAGCTGTTCGCCGCAACCCGTACAGCGTGGTGCTGCTCGACGAA
Organism: Stenotrophomonas sp. STEN030; assembly: GCF_056759995.1. Taxonomy (NCBI): domain Bacteria; kingdom Pseudomonadati; phylum Pseudomonadota; class Gammaproteobacteria; order Lysobacterales; family Lysobacteraceae; genus Stenotrophomonas; species Stenotrophomonas sp. STEN030. The sequence goes on from NZ_JBRREB010000002.1 coordinate 83,647, forward strand.
GTGGAGAAGGCGCATCCGGATGTGCTGGAAATGTTCTTCCAGGTGTTCGACAAGGGCATGATGGATGACGCCGAAGGCCGCGAGATCGACTTCCGCAATACCTTGATCATCCTCACCTCCAACATCGGCTCCTCGCAGATCATGCAGTCCTGCCTGAACAAGCCAGCCGAGGAAATCCCCGGCGCCGAGGCGCTTGCCGAAGCACTGCGGCCAATCCTGATGCGCACGTTCAAGCCGGCCTTCCTCGGTCGCTTGAAGGTGGTGCCGTATTACCCGATCAGCGATGACGTGCTGGTGCGCATCATCAGCCTCAAGCTCGGCCGCATTCGTGACCGCGTCAGCGCAAACCACAAGGCCAGCTTCAGCTGGGACGAAGGTCTGGTTGAAGCTGTACTGGCGCGCTGCACCGAGGTGGACTCGGGCGCACGCAATGTCGATCACATTCTCAACGGCACATTGTTGCCGGAGATTGCGGAGAACGTGTTGACTGCCATGGCCGAAGGCACCCGTATCAACAGCATCAAAGTCAGCGCCGGCAAGAAGGGCGACTTCAAGTACAAAGTTTCTTGATTACGGAAGAAGGAGAACAGCATGGAATTTTTCGGATTTGACCGCCAGGCAGCACTGAACCACTGCGACAGCCTCGAGCTGGGCCTGGGGCGCGACCTCGACCGCGTGCGCGCATGGAATCGCCTGCGCCCGGAGCACATCGTCGAGCTGCTCGAAACTGCAGTGCCGGCAGCGCGCCAGGATGCACGCATTGTGGCTGGCCAGATCAGCCGTGGCTCCTGGCGCATCCACATGGATAGCGCGCCGGTCGGCAAGCCGCAGCTGGTGAGCAATATGCGTGAGGTGCTTATTTCCGCTGGTGGGCGTGACTATCGCCTGCAGGTCAGCGAAGGCGTGCGTCTGCGCCTTGAGGAAATCGCGCAGGTCGCTTGATGCAACGGTAACAACGCCATTCCGGTGCTGGCGGGCACCGGAATGGATGGCAACAAACAGATGCATCCAGCAGTTTTCAGTCCGGGCCGTAGTGCGCACTACAGCCCATGAAGGCAGATCAACACCATGGATTTGGTAAACAACGTATTGGCAGCCCTGGCCGGGCCCGCACAGACACAGCGCTTCCTGCGGCTGCATACCGCGTTGGGCAGCGACGTGCTGGTTGCGGAAACCCTAGATGGCGTCGAGCAGATCGACGGCATCGGCTTTCAATGGATGATCACCGCGCTATCAACTGATGCCGGCCTGCAATTGCAGCCGCTGATCGGCAAGCCTGCCTTGCTCCAGCTGCAGCAGGCAGACGGCAATCACCGGCCATTGCACGGACGCATCACCGCCGCCGAACGGATTGGCAGCAATGGCGGGCTCGCCCGTTATCGCCTGCGCCTGCAGCCATGGTTGGCATTTCTGTCGCAGCGCGTGGACAGCTATGTTTTCCACGACAAGACCGTGGTCGAGATCATCGAAGACATCTTCGCCGACTACGGTAGCTTGGCGCCTGAGTGGCGCTGGGTGCTTAACGATGCTGGCCAGTACGCCAAGCGCAGCCTGACCACCCAGTACCAGGAGAGCGATCTGGCGTTCGTACAGCGCCTGCTGGCCGAAGAAGGCATCTTCTATTGGTTCGAGCATGAAGGCGACCCGGATGCAGCGGCTTTCGGCAAGCACACCCTGGTATTGGCCGATCACGCGCATGACGTTACCGATCTCGGCAGCGTTCGCTTCCATCGCAGCAATGAAAGCGAACGCAGCGATGCCATCCAGCAGTGGCAGGAAGCCCGCAGCTGGTGCACGCCGAAGGTGGAGCGGGCAACCTGGGATTACCGCAGCCTTGAGCGCCGCCAGGCAAGCGCCGAAGCAGCGCAGGGCGCCGATCTCGGTGTGGTTGACCAGGACACCAGCGGGCCTTATGGCTGGCAGGACAATGCGCGCGGGCAACGTCGCGCGCAACAGCATCTGGATGCACTGCGCGTGCGCTCGCACCTGATTGAAGGCGGCGGCCAGTGGCGTGCACTTGCGCCAGGCGCCAAGCTCGCCCTGTCACAGCACCCGCAGGTGGCCGAGGGCGCTGCATTCCTCTGTATCTCGGTGCGACACCAGGCCCGCAATAACCTGGATGCCGATGTATTCGATGCACTCGAGCAGACGCTTGGCCCGATCAACCAGCGCGCCCTGGAGCTGCCAACGGCATTGGCCGGCATTCGCAATGGTGCAGGCCGTAACGACATCAACACAGGTTTCTACGACAACCAGTTCGCGGTGATTCCGGCCGAGGTCATCTACCGCCCGCAGACTGAAGACGGGCATGGCGTACAGCTGCACCCGCGCCCCAGCGTGACCGGCACCTTGAGCGCTGTCGTGGTCAGTGATGGCGATCCCTTGCTGTCTGACCGCGACCACCGCATCAAAGTGCAGTTCCCGTGGCAGCGAGGCGGCAATGCCAGCAACGGCTTGGCGCACCCGGCCGGCGACGACAACGCGCCCGCCAGCGGTAACGCCTGGACGTGGGTGCGCGTCATGACCCCGTGGGCCGGTGACAACTGGGGTGGCGTAGTGCTGCCGCGGCGCGGCCAGGAAGTATTGGTCGCGTTCCTGGAGGGCGATATCGACCGCCCGGTGATTGTTGGCGCGCTCTATAACGGCCGCGGCCAACAGGACGCACAGCACAACAAGTTGAACAGCGGTGGCGCCAATGCCACCGGCAATGCCGCCGCATGGTTTGAAGGCAACGATCACGCCGCCGTGTATACCGGCTTCAAGAGCCAGGCGCTGGCAGAAAGCCAAAGCGGCACCGGCGGTTACCAGCAGCTGCGCTTCGACGACACACCGGGGCAGGGCCGCGCCCAGCTGTCGACAACGCAGCACGACACCACCTTGACCCTCGGCCACCTTAAAGGTGGCGACGACAACGTGCGCGAAGGCGAGCGCGGTTTCGGCGTCGAGCTTTCAACCCAAGCACACGGAAGCCTGCGCGCCGGTCGCGGCCTGCTGCTGACAACGGAGGAGGGCACGCCGCAAATGGCAGCGCCACAAGCCATCGCACAGCTGCAGCAAGGCCATGACCTGCTCAAAAGTCTGGCCGACTCCGCAACTGATCAAACCGCGCAGCTACCCAAAGATCCCGCCGAACTACCCATCGATCAAACCCTGACCGAACTGCAGGAACAGCTGAAAGCAACGCATAGCGGCAGCAGCGCCGGCAGCATCAATGGCGGCGATGGCGAAGCGCCCGGCTGGAGCGCGCCCGTACTACTCGGCAGCGGCGTAGCCGGCGTGATGAGCCTGACCCCGGCCGATCAAGCATGGGTAAGCGGTACTCACACCTTGCTGAGCAGCAGTGTCGCATTGAACTGGATGACGCAGGGCTCGCTGAGCCTGGCAGTCGCGCAAGGTCTGGTGCTCTACACGGTGGGCAGCGAGGGCAGGAAAGACAGCCCCAATCAGGAGCGCGGCATCGCCCTGCACGCAGCACAAGGCAAGGTAAGCGCACGCGCGCACAAGAACCAGGCCACGATTGCGGCGAAGACCAATGTCCGCATCGCCAGCACCGAAGCCGATATCGAGATAGCTGCACCGAGCAAACATCTGCTGGCTACTGCGGCCGGTGCTTACATTCGGATTGAGGGCGACAACATCGAGCTGGGTGCGCCAGGGAAGATTGAGTTCAAGGCGAGTCAGAGGGACTGGGTGGGGCCGGCTAGTGTGAATGGTTCGTCTGAACTGCCAACAGCTGAACTGAAAACATGTCCAACGAAGGATGAGGCGGCCGCCGCATCCGGTGCGGCGTTCATATAGCTCATGCTTCTGTCTGACAACGTAGAAAAAGTAGCGCGATTCTTGGGAGAGCGAGCCGGTGAGGGCCCGGTTGGGGTTCTTCTTTTGGTCGATCGTTTTCTGGAAACTGCGGTTGACCTGAATTTATTCGTGGCAAGGGGTTGCAAAGTTGTGGAGGTGCCACTGGCGCACCCAGCATGTTTCGCGTCTAACACTACCCCGGTTCTGATTCAGATTCGTGCGCAGGATACGGATCTATTGGGGTTGTCCGCGTCGGCCGCCATCGCAGAACAGCAAGACCCCGTCCTTGAAGGGGCTAATGGGCTGTCAATTTCCGGATGGATCGAGACATTTGACGAGCCAGAAGTCGTAGCCCGGCACTTGTCGGGCGTCATGGTGCATCGTGGCGCCTCATTCAAGGGGAGGAGGCTTCTCCGCTTGTCTGATCGACGTGTGATGGAGTTCGCATGGACCCTCCTGAGCGGGGAATCGCGGCGCGCGCTTTTGGGTCCAATAGTTTCTTGGCACGCGGTTAATCGTTGCGATCAAATTGTTACTTATGAGGCAGCTCACGAAGCTGCAAAAAGCGAGACGCTAAGTGAAGGCAGGCTCTCTCTCAATGAGGAGCATTGGTCTGGTTTATCGCAATGCCAGCTGGTCCAAGAAATGACGCGAGGTTGGAAGCGCATCGCGCCGTCACTTCCGGTCGACTATCTTCACCAAGCTCGGGGTGCCGTAAGCGGAGCGACCCAGCTTGGTTTATCGGTGGGACAGGATGTGCTGTTGTTCGCTGCGTACACCCTGCAGATACATCCATTACTGCATCGTCACAGATTGGTGGCTGAGCTTGTGCAGCGATCATTGGCGGAGAATATTCCGCTAATAAATGTACTTAGCGAAGTGCCGGATCCTGACGGCTGGGATGCAATCAAGAAAGAACTGGATTCGCAGGATGTTGATGGCGTGCACTTCAGTTCACCGTATCAATAAGGAAAGCAGATATGTTCAACGGAAGTGGTCCACTTAAAACATACGGTGCCAACGCTGCAGTAGCTGCCAGTGCAGGCGGGAAATGCAGCCAAGGAGGCTGTCCCTCGTGCGTCAAGACTGGATTGCCTATGCTTTTGGTGCGTCCGGGTGTCGTGGCTAAGCCGTATATGAGTCATATCCAGGGTCACCTTGCGCCGCTGCTCCGCACTATCGGGTTGCCGCGGCTAAAGTATCTTGATTATGCGGCAAGAACACTTCGCGAGGGCTATCTTTACGCTTTTTACGAAAAGCCGCACACAGCAGAAATTAAGGCTCAAAGCGGTTGGCAGGTAAATCTCGTTGATGAAGGCGGATACTTGACGCCCGTGCCACTCTCGCCAATTCCGCTTGTTGGCGTAGGTGAGGTGCCAAAGTTTTCGTGTGAGCGTACGGCCGGCTATGCCGCGGCGATGTTGTTTGTCATTCCCGATGCGAAGAATACGGGGCGTGTATGGGTAGCTTTCAGTGAGAGCCCTTGGGCCCCCAAAGTTCTTGAGCGCTACGCCAAAGACGAAGCATTGAGAAATCGGCGAATGACCTGCATCGACGCGTCAAAGGCGCGTGCCGGAGCATCTTTGCCACTAACCGCTGCATCTGTTGAAAAGTTGGTTTATGACTATGCACCGAATATATATTCGTCTGCTGGGGTAGGGAATCCCTATCAGCGCTGGTTGCCAAGGATGGTTGGTGCGCGAGAGGTCGAATCGAAGATTCCGGAGCAGGAGGAAGTTCCTGTTCGATCCGAGGGAGCCTATGACGTCTTATCTGCTGCCCGGGAAATTATAGCGACCGGGCGCACTCAGTATGCAGAGTCTGATTTGATGCTGGTAATGGTCAATGATGTTATAGGTATAAGTCATGAAACTGCGGTGTTGCGTGCAACCTATTTCAAAACGGCTGGGGAGTACGTTCTCGGCAGGGCTGACGGCAATGTAGATAAAGCAGACTGGATGCTAAAGTCTGCGTTGAGCATCGAGGGGCTTATTGCCAGTCTTACGCAGGCCGGACAGCGCAAGCAGCAAGACTACGACGAGGCGGGCTACTCTCAATACCACAAAACGTCGATGATGTATGACGAATTCGTGCGACTCCAACAGGCAAAGCAGCTTCCACCTGAAGCGGACTTTTTGGAGGCGACCTCAATATCTACTGGGGTCGGAAATCCGCCGATACCTGACTATTCGATTCCCGGCACGGTTCTATTGCCTTCTCCGGTCAAGCAAGCAGAAGATCAATGCGAAAAGCTACGTAAAAAGCTGCGTGGCTACGGAACGCGTTCCGACTACAAAACGTTTCTTGGTGTTTACGAACAGCACGCAGCGAGAGATGCCGAGGGTCTTTTGGCGATGGAAGGTGATCATTTCTCCTGTCTTGATTGTTCGCCACGAAAATTAGTCTACGAAAACGACTTCGATGAAAGCGATGCGTTGAGTGGTTTTTTCTACGCAAGTACTACCGCGCGAATACTGTGCGGTGGTCACATAACAGGCAATACTCCAAGCGAAAGCGCAGAGGCTGCGCCTGGGAGCCTGGGGAAGGGTGGTGGTGGTGATTGGTATTCAAAATATCTAAGCGACGATCCTAGTTTGCGGGAAAATATATTACTGAGGGCTCTGCTAGGTAATACGTCGAGGGGTTTTAGTGAATGGTTAGAAAAACGCGATGGTCATTTTGGATTAATGAGTAATGTTGTCGATAACGTCGAGGAGCTGGCAAGAAATCCGGCTGCCGCAGGTTGGATAAGATTTGGTGGAAAAACCGCCAACGGACTGCGCATGCTTGCTTCGGGGTATGTTTCGGCGCTGTTGCCAGTCGTCGGTGGTGTCGCGTGTTTGCTTAAATTAAGTGGGAGGTTGACGCCTGTCGCGTTGGTGCGGATGGGGAACTTGATCTCGCTAGTTAGTAATGCAGGTGCACGTTATGCGAGTGCGACATTGGTTGGGGTTACCATGCCATTGTACAAGGCGCTTCGTGTCTGGCGACGTATGATGATTAGTATCCAGGATGCATCAATTTCAGCTGGCAAGGTCACCGCTGCAAACAGAGCTGCAGTTGTGAGTTTTGGCAGCATGTTGAAGACGATTGGCGCGACTACCGCCGCAGATGCCCTGGTTGAAGTGTATATGTGGATTGATAAAGCACCGCGCGAAATGGAGGCTTGGGCGCAAGCAAATGCGCTTAAGTCTGTAGCGGCCACAGGCGTAACGCGGCATGCGATGCGGGCTGCTCATTACGCAATTCGTCTGATGCCCGGTGTTGCCAGTGCCACTTGGACTCAGGCCACACGGCACATAACCGGGAATACACTGGCGCAACTCACGGGCACCACTGGCAAAGTCTTGGCCAATGGCACTGCGGTCATGGCTGGGGGAGCAGGTGTCCTTTCCATAATTTCTATAATGAAAAGCTATGAGCAGTTTGCAAATGGTAGTCAGGCTGAGCGTGGAGAGGCCGCGGTGGGTATGCTAACGGGAGCACTAGCATTTGGGGGTGCCGCGCTAACGTTGCAGGAGCAAATATATAGGGCGCGCTCCAATGATCTGCGTGCTGCAACAGCGAAAATGTGGGCGGGCCGACTGGTTGCGAGTGCTTCGTTTATCGACGCCACTGTCTCTGTTGTGAAGGCGCTTCGTGCTAGATCTCGGGGCGATTATGCTGCGATGGGGGTGTTGGCCATTCAATCCTTGGTCTTAGTTGGTGCTGGAGCTGCTGCTTGGGCCTCTGCTGCGGGATCTTCTGCCACGCTTCTCGGTATCGGAGCTACTGGCTGGGGTTTAATTTTGGTTCTGGCTGGCATCGGACTTACTTTTGTTTACTATTATATTAAGGACTCGCCGCTGGAGGAGTGGGGGGCATTGAGCTTTTGGGGGGATCGCACTGGTAGTGGTTTTTCGGGCCTAAGTCAGGAGCAGCGGCAGCTTGATATGCTTCAGGCCGGGGTGAAGATGGAGTTTGAGGTTAGAACGTTTTCGGATATATCAAGTCCCGGTGGAAAAGGTTTTTGGGGCAACTTCGTTCTTCCGTTGGCTATAAAGAATTTCATAACAGACAAGGATCGTTGGAAGCGGGCTGGTGTCCGAGAAGGTCGAGTGAGAATTAATATGCCTGATGAGCTTCAGGGTCTGGTAAAAGTATATATAGGTATATACGCCAAACCTCGTAGGGGTAGAGGTATGGCGCTGCTTGGAGCGTACTTGGCTGAAGGTACTCGCTGGGGTTTTTTGGATGGTGAATATCCTGATACTATTGATGTGCGAGATGATGTTATTCAAATTGGAAGCGAGAAGCGTGAGAAGGGAAATCTTGAAATCGTGAGAGCATGTGGAGTTCCTTTTGCTGACTACAAGGAAGCACATGCGATTGTGTGGCTGCAGGAAATTGATCGAGATGGTGAGCAATTTGATGGTGTCGCGGATCTGAAGATAAAGTTGGCGGATGGAGAATAGGCGTGCTTGGAATTAAAGAAACATGGGTTGAAATTTGGAAGCAGCCTGAGCCTGAGGTCGTGTTTTCGCCAGAGCTTTGTCGCGGAAATGCGCACGCTAAGCGTACACCGTATCGCGTTTTGCCTTCAGATCACGGGAAGTCTTTAGGTGTTGAGCCGATCGCGTTCGATGCAGTGTTGAGAGTCTATCCTCATTGCATTCAAATCGGCACCGTTAGAGGTGAGTACGCAAAAAATGTTGGTTGGTCTAAATTCTCAGCTTTCTTTATGTGGGGGTTTGTACTATTTCTGCTGTGTTCAATTGCTTGGGCTGTGGCTGATTCTCACAATGGCCTGTCGCTCGATTTTTTGTTCTTGGCTTCAATATTTGGGTTTATGGCTTATTTCCTTTTTTGCTTCGGGTTCTATTTTTGGCGGATGGCTCGAATCCAGTCCCTGGATGATCCGGTTATGTTTAACCAAAGAGCCGGTACGGTATATGTTCTTCCGTATAAGAAAGGAGGGTTCTTTAAGTTCTGGGAGAAGGGTAAGCACGGTGCACCCTTGGCCTACCGATGGGACGATCAAATCCGTGCGCGGATCTACAATTACATCCATTTTCGGGGGGGGAGTATGGCTTCGGAGGGTTTCGAGCTTGGGCTCCTTGCAATTCGTAGCGGCTCAGTTAACGAAGTGGAGCAGTTGATTCAGTTGGGTGTTCAATCCAACGGTTTCGACAGTACGCAATTGGCGCTTTGGGAGCACATCAGGCAGTACATGGAAGAAGATGGCCCGCCGCTGCAACCAGGTGACAAATTGCGCGCAACGGATTTATCCCGCGTTCCAGAATTTCCCGCAGAGATTATCGAAGAGGCGGGTGGACCCGCCTTGGACCAAGAAGCGATTGACCAGCTGGTCCAGGCGAAGCGACGCCAGTGATTACAATTACGGCTGCGAGCATGGATTTCAGTGGGGCCGCAAAACGTTGCGGTAGTAGTACCCCCTCAGATTGCCAGCTTTTTTTTGTCGTTATGGCGGATTCAAGACCTACCCACTCGCTGGGACCCCTTCAGCGTGTCGACTCGCCAGGAGCTCGGAGGGGGCGTGACCTCGTTTTCTGTGGTCCTCAGGCGAACCTGGCTGACGGTAGCGGTTGGTCATGGCGGTGAAGGAAACAACAGTAGCCGTCTGGAGTCAGGCGGAGCCTGAGGTCACTTTTAGTGCTGCGCTTTCCCGAGATAACGCGCACGCTCGCCGGGTTCCGTATCGAGTTTTGCCGTCGGATTTTGGTAAGTCTTTAGATGTCGACCCAGAAGCTTTTGATGCCATTTTGAGAGTGTATCCGGCAGCAATTGAGGTCGGTACTGTGCGAGGGGAATATGCAAAGAATTTGGGGTGGACGAGGTTTTCAGCGTTTGCTATGGGGTCGGTTAGTGCGCTTTCTTTCGTAATTTTGATGTTGGTTGTCGGTCGGATCGGCGCGTCGGTCAATGTGGCCTCTTTTGCGTACGCGGCGCTGCTCGCATCTTTGGCGTACGGAATGTTTTGTATGGGATTCATGTATTGGCGATGTGCACACTATCAATCGCTAGATGATCCGGTCTTGTTCTGCAGAGCGTCGAAATCTGTGTACGCGATGCCATATATAAGGGGAGGGTTCTTTAGGTTTTGGGAGGTAGGTCGATATGGCGAAACGACACGGTACAGATGGAGTGATCAGATCCGCGCGAGGATCTACAGCTACATATACTTTCGTGGCGGAAATCTTGCGTCCGAAGGGTTTGAGCTAGGCTTGCTCACCATTCGCGAGGGCTCTGCCAACGAAGTTGATAACTTGATACAGCTCGGTGTTCAATCTAACGGTTTCCACAGCACGCAATTGGCGCTTTGGGAGCACATCAGGCAATACATGGAAGAAGACGGCCCGCCGCTGCAGCCAGGTGACAAATTACGCGCAACGGATCTATCCCGCGTTCCACAATTTCCCGCAGAGATTATCGAAGAAGCGGGTGGACCCGCCTTGGACCAAGATGCAATTGACCAGTTGGTCCAGGCGAAGCGACGCCAGTGATTACCATTACGACTACGAGGATGGATTTGAGCAGATCTGTAAAATATTGCGGCATCAGCACTCATTCGGATTCTCAGTATTTCTTCGTCGTAGTCGAGGAGCCAAGATCGCCCGGCTCGCCGGCATCCGCTCAGCTTGTCGACTCGCCAAGAGCTCTGCGCGATGGTGACCTCGTTTCCTGTGGTCCTCAGGCGAAGCTGGCTGACAGTAGCGATCAGCCATGGCATTGAAGGAAACAACGGTAGCCATCTGGAGTCAGGTAGAGCCTGAGGTCACTTTCAGTCCTGTACTTTCCAGGGACAACGCGCACGCGCGACGCGCTCCTTATCGTGTTCTCCCTGCGGATCATTCGGTGTCGCTAGGTGTTGATCCTGCCGCGTTTGACGCGGTGCTGAGGGTCTATCCTCACGGTATGGAGGTCGGTACAGTTCGTGGGGAATATACTAAAAATGTCGGTTGGTAAAAATTTTCTGCCTATTTCATGTGGACAGTAGCGGGTTTCGCTTTTTTGAACATACTGTGGTCATTGGTGGATTCTGGCTTCTCAATTTCGCTCGGGTTTATCTATCTTGCTTCCATATTGGGTTTCAAGTCATATTTTCTTTTTTGCTTTGGATCGTATTTTTGGAGGCAGGCAAAAATTAGTTCGCTAGACGATCCAGTTTTGTTTAACAAAAAAAACAAAGTTGGTTTATATCCTTCCATACTTACAGGGTGGTTTTTTTAAGTTCCGGAAGAGTGGCTCTCACGGCGCGCCCATAGCGTATGGATGGGACGAGCAGATTCGAGCGCGGATCTATAATTACATCTACTTCCGGGGTGCAAACCTTGCGTCAGAAGGATTTGAACTAGGCTTACTCGCCATTCGCCAAGGGACGTCGAACGAAGTGGAGCAGTTGATTCAGTTGGGTGTTCAATCTAACGGTTTCGACAGTACGCAATTGGCGCTTTGGGAGCACATCAGGCAGTACATGGAAGAAGATGGCCCCCCGCTGCAGCCAGGTGACAAGTTGCGCGCAACTGATCTATCCCGAGTCCCAGAATTTCCAGCAGAAATCGTCGCTGAGGCCGGAGGGCCAGCTTTGGGCCAAGATGCGATTGACCGCTTGCTCCAGTCGAAGCGTAGCCATGAATACAACGGGGACTGCGGGTCTGGGCTAGAGGAAATGCGCATCGCATCGCCCTGCAAGAACCAGAAGTGAACCTGACTCCGTTAGTCGCAGATTGTTGGAGGTTAGCGATGGGCAGTAAAGTGGAGTCGTCAGCACTAGTCTGGGCAGGTGTTGTACGCGATCTTCGGGTTGAGGTGACAACTGTAGACGCCTTTCAGCAGGACCTGCTGCAACGGCGGACCGCATTAGCCGGGACTTTGGCCGCTGCGGCTGGGTTAAGTGGGATAGCAGCCGGGATGGTGGCAATGTCTATGCACGAGATGCGCGAGCGGGCATTTTCGCTGACGTTTCGGCTCGGCGATAATAATGTACGGGCCGTATTGTGGGGTTGCCCGTTTCAAGATGGAGACGAGATTGAGATTGTTGCAGAGCGAGAGGACGACTACCTGCGTGCGTTTGCAGTACTTCGTCCCAAAGATAGAATCGTGGCTCTATTCCCCCACGTAGTTTCTGGTCGGTCTGCGCACAATAAATCTACTTTAAAAATTCTGCTTTGGGTGCACTTGGCGATCGCAATCTTTACTAGTATGTCCATGACCTTCTTTTGGCTTTTAGGCGGTGGCGGAGACCCGGGGTTCTTCATGGCGTGTGTCGGGGCGGTCATACTGGCAGCTATTGCTATGTTCACGATAATCGGCTGGAGCGTTTCTAGAAAATATTTGCCATTTGTAATGATGGCCGAGAATATTTTCTCTGTTTTGGGTTGGCGTGATGTTGGTCGAATCAATTTGCGCGAGCAGACCATGAGGCGGATTCTGGCGGGAGATCCTCCGGAGCTTGGCCCGTTCTATTTTAAGTACTAAGCGAATTTCTTCAGCGGTGTCGGCTTCTTTGGCTAAAGCATTCTTGACGACCTGCAGCCAAGCCAGCTACAAGGAGACGGATGATGTGCTAAAGAGTACTCATCGAGCAAAAAATCGGCTCGCTGGTTTCTGTCCAGTTTGTCGATTCGTCAAGAGCGTGGGTTGAATGCGACGTAATTCCTTATGGTCACTAATGTGAAAATGGTGGACGGCAGAGGTTGATCATGGTGCTAAAGGAGACAACGGTCCCAGTTTGGAGTCAGGCGGAGCCTGAGGTCGAATTTAGTTCTGCGCTTTCGCGGGATAACGCGCATGCGCGACGTGCGCCTTATCGTATTCTTCCGGCGGATCATTCAGTGCCGCTTGATGTTGATCCTGCTGCGTTCGATGCGGTACTGCGAATCTATCCGGAAGGCCTGGAGATTGGTAGCGTTCGTGGCGAATACGCTAAGAGTGTTGGCTGGTCGAAATTTTCCGCATATTTTATGTGGTCAGTTGGGGTCGTTTTTTTTGTTTTGTTATTGATGGCGCTGGTGCAGGTCGAAATCCCTATAACAGTTGATCTTTTGTTTACGCTGGCTTTTTTTGGGTTTCCGTCATATTTTCTTTTTTGCTTCGGGACCTATTTTTGGCGCCTAGCGACAAAGAACTCGCTGGATGATCCAGTGCTCTTTAACAAAGCAACAAGGTTCGTCTATATCCTTCCGTATCTAAAAGGAGGTTTTTTTAGATTCTGGAAGAACGGCTCTCATGGCACACCTCTAGCATACAGATGGGATGATCAGATTCGAGCGCGCATCTATAACTATATCTACTTCCGAGGCGCGAATCTTGCATCGGAGGGTTTTGAACTCGGCCTGCTTGCTATTCGTCAAGGCACCGCGAACGAAGTGGAGCAGCTGATCCAACTGGGTGTTCAGTCCAACGGTTTCGACAGCACGCAGTTAGCGCTATGGGAGCACATCCGGCAGTACATGGAGGAAGACGGGCCGCCACTGCAGGCAGGCGACAAGCTTCGTGCAACCGATTTCTCCCGCGTACCAGAATTTCCGACCGGAATAATCGCTGAGGCTGGCGGATCAGCCTTGGATCAAGGTGAGATTGACCAGTTGATCCGGTTGAGGCGTAGCCCATGAGTACAGCAAGGAGTACGAACTTTGGCTGCCGATCCATAGCAATAGTGAGGGCTTTCGGATCATAAAAAAACCTGATCCGGCGATTCGCTGGATCCCCACACCACTTCCGTTCGCAAGGACCAGCAGTGAGCCTGGCCCCTCTGCGGGCCAGATTTTTCCGGTGATGATGTACGGGCTACTCTTGAAGTAAAGGACGAAGATTGATGGTTTCCGGAGAGGTTGGCTCGAATTTGATCCCGGGGCGCTGCGTCGAGGATTTGGCAGGAAGTTGTGTTGGGTATATAAGAAATTCGAAATTGCCGGCCGAGTTGGTTAACAGAATCGACGACGTTGTTTTGGAGATATCAAGGTCTTCGATAATTATGCGGGGCGGCCCTTTATTGTTCGCAATCTTAGGTCTTTTTGGTTTCTTCGCTTGTTTTTCGTTGCTTATAAAAATTGCTTTCCCGTTGGATAGCGGGGTTATTGCTGTTGTTTTTGTTTTACCAGTTTTATTGATAGGTGCATCTTGGATTGTTTTTCTGTTATTCAAAACGGATCTTGGTATTTCGAGTGATCGGCCAGTTCGTTTTAATAGAGCTCTTAAGAAAATCTATGTTTATGAGCATTCCTATAGCTTGAATCCATTTAGGGAGTGGCCTGTGACTGTAAAGATTTTCGACTGGAGTGATGTTGATGCCAAGATATATTGTTATAAGGGATTCACGGGCAAGGTCTATATGCAGAGGTTTTCCCTTTGGTTAATAGATCGAGGGCGCTCTGATGTGGGTGGGTGTTTTCAGTTGATGGGTAATTGGCCAACCACCAAAGAGATGCATGATGCTTGGGATTATTGTGTTGAATACATGGAGTCCGGCGTGTCGGGTGTTCCTGCTTGCGAGCCTAGAAATCAAGACGTAACATTTCGGCGCAGCTTGTTCCACTATATGCGTATGTTTGACCCAACCAAAGATGGAGAGAAAGTGCGCAGTCGAATGACGGCAGGTGATTGGTCTTTTAATTTGCCGTTTCTGCTGTTGACATTCTGGCTATTTTTGCCGATGGGGGTTGCGCACTATTTTGCGATGCGATTCTCGCCTGCTGTCATCTGGCCGGAAGCCGTAGATAAGGAATCACTTGGTAGCTAGCAATCCTTCCGGCGCAAGTTCTGGTTGCGCGCTGCACTTCGATCAGCGGGGCGGGGATGTCGGTGGAGGATAAAGATGAACATTGAAGCGTCGTCGTCGGTGCGAGTTCTGATGGGCACCATGCGCAACCTTGAAGTTGAAGTAACAACGGTTGACGCGTTCCAGGGGGAGGAGTTGCAAAAGCGCAGTGCGCTTGCCGGAACGTTGGCAGCTGCTGCCGGATTGAGCGGGCTAGCTGCTGGGATGGTGGCTATGTCTATGGAAGAGATGCGCGAAGAGGCTTTTGCGCTGACTTTTCAGTTGGGCGATGAGGCAGTGCGTGCGATTTTATGGGCGAACCCTTTTCAGGATGGGGATGAGGTTGAAGTGGTGGCGGAAGAGGCCGATGGTTACATGCGGGCGTTCGCCGTGCTTCGTCCACGTGACCGGATCATCGCTCTTTTCCCTCACGTTGTGTCCGGTCGATCGGCGCATGTTAAGACAACAATTAGGGGGTTGCTGTGGATGTCATTGGTTGTAGCGATTGTCACCGTTGTAATGTTGACTTTTTTTTGGGCTATAGGTGGCGGAGGTGAGGTCGCCATGTTGATGGTTACTATTGGTTTTGTGATACTGGGAGGTACAGCGATTTTTTCACTAATCGGCTGGAGTGTTTCCAGGAAGTATCTTCCGTTTGTGAAGATGGCGGAGATTGTTTTCACTTCGGTTGGTTGGAAGAACCCTGAGGAAATAAATTTGCGCAAGAAGACTATGAGTTCTATTCGGCCGGATGATCCGCCAGCGCTCGGTCCTTTCTATTTTCGCTATTAATCGGTATCAGAGCAGTATTGTTAACTGGAGATTCTGTAATCGATTGCGGCCTTCCTATGGCTGATCGAGGAGCGTCGTTCTCAATGCTGTATTGATGGTTATGCAAGCGGCGGATGGAGATTTACGTGCATATGGAGTGAGTTGATATGTTGACAGGTTGGTATCCAAAATTTGAGACTGAGAGAGGGATGCTCAATGTCGAAAAGAAAGAGCATCTTGCTCAGGGGGTAAGCGGTGATTTCCATCCAGATGACTCCGCATCACTGATATCCCTTAACTCGACATATGCGGACTTCGTGGATCGAACCTTTTCAATGAAAGGTTTTATCCCGACACTCGCCGCAGGTGCTCTTAGCCTTTTCATTGTCGTTGTTGCTATTTGCGCCGTGGTTTTGGTCTTTCCGGTGAATCCAACATTGACCGAGTTCACGGTTGTGGTTCTATTTCTATTGCTGGTGAGCGGGTTGGTATATTTTTTTTGGAACCTGGTGCTTCGACACGACTTATTTGCATGCCGTTACTATCCGATTAGATTCAATAGGCTGACGAAGAAGGTTCATATTTTTAGGAATAACGGCGCGAATGGCGAGGTTGTTGTTTCCTGGGGAAGTGAACGTCTCTTCTTCTTTGTGGGTTGGGGCAATCAAAACAAGGAGTTGTGCGACCTTCGTTGCCATATTTTAGATAAAAATAGGACGATAGTAGATACGTTTACTGTAGGGACTTTCACTGACGATCCTTCGCGAGTTCGTGGTCGTTGGGAGTTTATTAATAGGTACATGGACGGCGGGCCCGATTATGCTGTTGCTCACGAGGCGGATAAGATCATTACGCTGTCCATGAAGAACAGCTTTAGGAACTCATATCGCTGGACCTGCTTCTTGCTTGGCAGGTCGTTGTTTCCCTTAAGACACTTCCTGTTTCCTTGGTATGGGGTATTGGCGCTAACTCGTTGGCTGGTTATGGCAACATGTGCGACGCCCCATTTTTCGCCCGCGACCGTTGCGGAGAGTAGATTTGATCCAAATGACGAGGGGCGTTGGGAAGAGCCTGAATACATCGACCAGTTTGGTGAGCGCCCGGACGTAGTGGCGAGAATGAGGCAGCTTCATCGTGAGCGGAAGCGCGGAAGGGGCGGTACAGACCCCTTGTAGTTCGATGCCTGCTTCGTTTAAGAAAAAGCCCGCTTAGGCGGGCTCGTTGAGAAGCAGTGCAGAGCCTCCCGATGGCTGAGTCAGCGTCGTTCGGGAATTGCTGACTTCCCGTCGATGCCCAAGCGCAGCACACACGCCATCACATAGCAGGACAAGCCGGATCCCTTCCACGTACGCCTGCACAGATCTTCGCGCGGCACTCCAGGCCCTTGGTAGTGTTTGCACCAGGGCAGGCACGCAGCTGGGTCTGGATGGTCGATTCTGTTGAAGCAGTCTTCCGCGTTGCCACCTGCTCGAACGCGACGCGTTCGTCATCGGCACGCTTCTTGTCGTCTGCTTCAATCTTCGCGATCAGATCGTCCATGGTCTGAGGCTGTGGCGCTGCAGCAGCTCTCTTCTTCTTGCTTTCTTCTTCCTTGATGATGCCCAGCAGCGTGCCGAGCAGGTTTTCATCCTGCGTCCTGCTGCCTGCAGCGGTGCGTGCAGCTGCTGGTGCGCGCTGCGCACGCGCTTCTCTTGCAGGAGCTGCAGCCGTTGCACTTGAAGTTGTACTTGCTGTCGCAGGCAGCGCCTGCGCCGGCGTTGCTGCATTGCGGCTGTTTGCGTCCGTGGTGTCCGGTGCATCAACAATCATCGCGGCACCATTGCTACCTGCAGCTGCGGGTGCATCGGGGTGTCCGGTGACAGAAGTTGCAGACGAATCTGGAACTGCGTCAGGGTTCAACGAGTACTCGGCATCGTCCTGTGTGCTGCTGCTTGAGAGCCACCACAGTGTTGCGCTTGTGAATGCAAGCAGCAGTGCGCAACCCGCACCAACCCACAACCAGACACGCCGGCTTTGGGGGGAGTGGTCTTTGGTGGCGCGCGATGATGCGGCAACCTGTCGACCTTCCATGTCTGCGAGAATGCGGCCCGTGTTCGGTGCCGGGCCGTTGTTCTGCGCTCCCCCTGAGAGCAGACTCGGCCGATTTATTCCGCCATTATTCAAGTGCTTCCAGCCCTTGGTTTGAGTCGGCTAGTGCCGAAACGAATACGCGCATTTGTAGAGTAAGCCTCTCGATGCGTCAACCTGCATTGTCGTCATGGAGGACCGGTGACTGTAATTGTCGTTGTAGCCATTGTGCTGTTGCTGCTTGTTGCGTTGCTTTGCTGGGGCCTGTTGTTCCCTGAGTCGCTGGGTCCGGTGTTTGCGGGTCTGCGGGCGCGTTGGGTTGCAGTGCGACAAAGGGCGGGACGTGCAGGCGATCGCGCTGGCGCAGGTGCTGCGCGTGTGCGCAGTGGGGTTCGTGAAGAGGTTGTGAGTGTACGCGGCACGCTGCGTCGTCACTGGCCCGTGTTGGCCATCGCGATAGGCTTGCTGTGCATTCCTCCGGTGATAATTCTGATGTCACGACAGACAGTGGTGCTGTCTGATTTCCGCGGTGATGATCTTGCCGAGTCCGGCTCCATGGTTGCGCAATTGCTGCGTGGCGAGCGTCTGACGCCGCCGCCTGCGCCGCCACCGGAGGTGTTCACGACCACAGAAATTCGCCGCCTGCGTCCAGAGATAGTCACTGCTGACCGCAAATGGAACCAGATTGATCCGGATCTGCAGCAACGCGTTCTGGCTATCTACGAAGTCATGCGTCGTCAGTATGGTTACGAGATGGTGTTGATCGAAGGCTATCGCAGCCCCGAGCGACAGGCCGAGTTGATGGCCGGTGGCAAGGCGACTCGTGCCGGTGCCTGGCAAAGCTGTCACCAGTACGGTTTGGGTGTGGACAGTGCGCCAATTCGTGACGGACGTCTGCAATGGGACATGGAAGATCCGTGGACCCGGCGCGGTTATTTTCTGTACGGCGAGCTTGCTGAACAGGCAGGTCTGGATTGGGGCGGCAACTGGCGCAGCATCAAGGACTATGTGCACGTAGAGGCCACGGCGCGATGCAAGGTGGCACGCAACGCGAAGCGTGATGAACTGCGACGCCAAGGCTTATAAGCGCGAACAAGTGCTGGTATCGTACGCCGGTGATGACTCGGGTCGCCGTTGGACAGGGGCGATGGAAAGACCGGGTCACGGCGAATCAAGGAGTGTGATGCATGGCACGACCGTTTATCGTTGTCGGCGACAAGTTAAGTCATGGCGGTAGCGTGGTGTCTGGCACTGGCCAGACAGACGTGAACGGCAAACCAGTTTCCCGCATCGGGGACCGCGCCATCTGCGCGGTGCACGGGGCAACTTCAATCATCAGTGGTGACGCTACCGTCGTAATCGACGGGCAGCCTGTAGCACGTGACGGAGATCGCACTGCATGTGGGGCCACGTTGATGGCCACACAGAGCAGCACTGGGTTGGGCTGAGCGCGACACGCGGTACAGGAGCAGCGCATGGAGCACAGCGACTGATGGCAGGATGGTTGAAGAACTCGGGGAGCGTAATGATGGTTTTTGTCGCCACCTGGGCGGCGGCCATCATGTACTGGCGTAGCAGTGGCACCACCCCCAATGGCATGCAGATGCTGGCCTACCTCGGCGTATTGCCGGTGGGGTTGAGCGGTGCGGGCTACATGCTGCGCGGCATGCTTTCACGTGGCGTTGACAAGGCGGTTGCAGCAAGCGCGAATGCCGAAGAGGCCGTACCTGCTGCTGCAGTCGAGTCCAACAGCACGCATGTTTCCTCGGTGGCAATCACCGCAGGAAGCGTTCACCTGCCTGCGGGCAACGATGCGAACGCGGTGTTGGCCGTCGCCTCGGCGTTGCCACGGCCGCAGTTGGACACGCGTTTCCGCGACGCCAACAATCTTCCTATTCGTGTGAGTGCCGTCGCTGGTCTTGACGAGTGGACGGTGTTGTCCGAACGCGAAGGTACGATTGATACCGCTGCCCATGAGCGGCGCGCGATGGCGTTGTTGCAGCCCGTTCTCGAACAATTACTCGACGCGGCTTATGGCGCGATGCCGGCAATTGTTGGTGGTGAAGAAGTTGTGATTGCTGGTCTGCGTCGGCGCGAAGAAGATCGGGTCGAGAATGTTCTTACCGTAGAGCTCGTTGTTTCGCCATCCTGGTCGGACGGTTTGCGTCACTGGGCTCAGACATGGCTGCAAGAGCAGGCGCTGCAGGCCGGGTTGGATGCGCGGCGGTTTGATGTGCGCATCAGCGTGTTCGAGCGTTCCGGCGATGTGTGGCCGCATCTGCAGCGCGTAGTGGATGCCTTGAGTTCGGGCACGCCACGCTGGCACTTGATCGCTTCCTGCTATTCCGCGATAGACGCTGCAGTCATCAACAACTGGTTGGCGCGCGGCCTGCTTGCAACCGCGCAACACGCCGACGGTCACGTGCCGGGCGAGGGTGCCGCTGGTGTGTTGCTGGCCAGCAGCCAGCTTGCAGGTGAGGGCGCAGCGCGTTTCTGGCGGCCGCAGTTTGAACGTCTGGAGCCGGTTCACGGCGCGCGTCCTGCAGAGCTCCGCCGTCAGCTCGCCACCGCGGCAACGCAGTGGTTGCAGCCTTTGCTTGCCGACGCGGCGCGGGTGCAGTTCGTGCTGCACGATTCCGATCAACGCCCTGAATCGCTGGTTGATACAGCGGCAGTCACCGCTGCGATCAACCCTGATCTTGATTTCAGTTCACAGAGCCTTGCCCTGGCATTGTGCTCTGGTGAGCTCGGCCCGGTGTTGCCGGTCGCTTTGTTGGCCTTGGCCCAAGCGCAGCTGCAGCGCCAGTCCGAGGCAGTTGTGTTGCTAGGCGTTGCCGACGCGCAGCAACGTTTGTTTGGTCTCGTAGAGCCGCTTCCTTCCCCGACGCTGGCGGTTGCAATGCCGGCAGTCTCCTGAACCCTGGATTCCTTGCATGAGTTTGAGCAATTTCAGCTACTACCTGCGCGACTATCGCTTGTGGATGGTGATTGGTCTTATCGGCGCCGCCGGTCTGGCCAAATACGGTGAGGCCGAGGCCAGGCAGATCGGGATTTGGGCGGCGATCGTGCTTGCAGCGCTGTTGGTCATTGCGCTGATCGTCTGGATCATCAAGCGGATCATGGCGCGGCGCGCGGCGCGGCGTGTGGAGGCGATGGTGCAGGGCGAGGCCGACAAGGCCGTGGCCAACGCGCAACCGTCGCAGCGTGCTGATACCGAAGCCTTGCGCAAGCGCATGCTGGATGCGGTGAAGCAGATCAAGTCCTCGCGGATGGGCATGCTCAAAGGCAAAGCTGCGCTGTATGAGTTGCCTTGGTACGTGATCATCGGCAATCCCGCAGCGGGCAAGAGCACGGCGATCCTCAACTCCGGGCTGCAGTTCCCGTTCGAGGACAACCGCAGCAACGTCATCCAGGGCATCGGCGGTACCCGCAATTGCGACTGGTACTTCACCACCAACGGTATCGTGCTGGATACGGCCGGCCGTTATTCGGTGAGTACCGAAGACCGCATGGAGTGGCTGACCTTCCTCGGGCTGCTGAAGAAGAACCGTCCGCGCGCGCCCATCAATGGCGTGATCATCGCGGTGAGCATTGCTGAGCTGTCTGGCAGCAAGCCCGAGTTCGCGATGGAGCTGGCCAAGAACCTGCGCCAGCGTGTGCAGGAAGTCACCGAGCAGCTGGAAGTGTTCGCGCCGGTGTATGTGCTGTTCACCAAGGCCGACCTGATTGCCGGTTTCAGCGAATTCTTTGGCAATCTGGATCCGGGGGAACGCGAGAACGTCTGGGGCGCTACGTTGCCGGCCGATGTGCTGCAGCAGGGTGATGCACTGACGGCCTTCGACAAGCATTTTGACGAGCTGGCCGACGGCATCAAGGAAATGAGCCTGACCCACATGGCGATGCAGCGCGGGCGCGAAGTATCGCCGGGCCTGTTGTCCTTGCCGCTGGAGTTTGTTGGCATCAAACCCGCGCTGCGCACCTTTATCGCCACGCTGTTTGAAGACAACCCCTATCAGTTCAAGCCGGTGTTCCGTGGCTTCTACTTCAGCAGTGCGCTGCAGGAAGGTCGCTCGGTCCACCATGCGTCCGAGCGCGTGGGCAGGCAGTTTGGCCTGCAACGCGGTTCGAACGTGGACGAAGCACCAAGTGGGCAGACCGCCTTCTTCCTGAAGGACCTGTTCCGCAAGGTGATCTTTGCTGACCGGGATCTGGTGCGGCAGTACGCAAGCCCGCACCAGAATCGCCTGCGCTACGGCGTGTTCCTCGGCGCCGTCGGTGTACTCGCGCTTGGGCTTGGCCTGTGGACCTGGTCCTACACCACCAATGCGCAGTTGGTGGCAAATGCCACCAAGGACCTCGACCAGGCTGTGCGTGTACAGAAGGACCGCATGGATCTGAAGTCCCGCGTCGATGCGCTGCTGCTGTTGCAGGACCGCATGGAACAGCTGGACCGCTACAAGAAGGAAGGCGGCATCACCACCAGCCTCGGCCTGTACCAGGGCGACGCGATCCGCGACAAGCTGCTGCGCGAGTACAACCACGGCATGCAGCAGGTAATGCTGGCACCCACCGTTTCCAATCTCGAGAACTATCTTGGGCAGGTGGTTGCCGAACGCGACAAGCTGGGCCAGACCAACGCAGGCGCGGCGGAAAGCGAAACGCTGTACCAGAACGCATCGCCGACCAGCACCAACGACGCCTACAACGCACTCAAGACCTACTTGATGCTGGGCAACCCAAAGTATGTGGAAGGCGCACATCTGTCGCAGCAGTTGACGCTGTTCTGGCGCAATTGGCTGGAAGCAAACCGCGGCCAGATGAGCCGCGAGGAGATGGTGCGGGCCGCCGAGAAGCTGATGACCTTCTATGTGGCGCAGGCCGGCAAGCCGGGCTGGCCGCAGGTGCAAAACAAGGTGACGCTGGTCACCGATTCGCGCCAGGCCTTGTCGCAGGTGATGAAGGGCGCGCCGGCGATGGAGCGCGTGTTCGCGCAGATCAAGGCGCGTGCTGGCGCGCGCTTTGGCACGGTGACGGTGGATGGGCTGGTGGGCGAGGAGCGCAATGCGCGCCTGATCAATGGCAGCTATGCCATCTCCGGCGCCTTCAGCCGCAAGGCCTGGGAAGACTATGTTCAGGACGCGATCAAGGAAGCGGCCAATACCCAGCTGAGCACCACCGACTGGGTGCTGGGCACGACCGAACAAAGCGACCTGTCGCTGGCCGGCAGCCCGGAACACGTGTCGCGTGAACTGGTGACGATGTACAAGCAGGAGTACGCACGCGAGTGGGGCAAGTTCGTTGCCGGCTTGAGTGTTGCCGAGTTCAATACCTTCGACGAGGCCACGGCGCGCATCAACCGCCTTGGTGATGCCAGCAACTCGCCGCTGCGGACCTTGCTTGAGAAGATCAACGAGGAAACCATCTGGGACAACCCGCCTGCACAGGCGCGTTCGAGCAAGTCCGGCAAGGGCTTCGTGGCCTGGTTCCAGCGCACCATCCTGCGCAAGGACCCGGCGGCGGCCGCCGCTGCCGCGCCGGTGGGGCCGATTGGCAAAGCGTTTGAAGGCATCGCACGGCTGACCATGCCGCGCGGTGATCAGCCGGCGGTGATCGCGGCCTACTTCGATACGCTGGGCAAGCTACGGGCACGCTTGAACGCCATCAAGTCGCAAGGCGACGTGGGCGTCGGCGCGCGCAAGCTGATGCAGGACACCTTCAGCAATGAAGGCTCCGAGCTGAGTGTGGCCTTGGCGCTGGTCGACGAGCAGGTCTTGAACGGGCTGGACGAGAAGCAGCGCGAGGCACTGCGTCCGTTGTTGCTGCGTCCGTTAACGCAGACCTTTGCAGCCCTGGTGCCGCTGACCGAGGATGAGGTCAACAAGACTTGGAAAGCCCAGGTCTACGATCCCTTCAAGGCGCGCATCGGCCAGCAGTATCCGTTCAACCTGAACTCGGATGTGGATGCTGCAGCCAGCGACATAGCTGCCATCTTCGGTGCCAGTGGCAGCATCGCTACCTTCAACAAGGATGCGATGGGTGCGCTGGTCATCCAGCGCGGTCCCTTGCTTGAAGCACGCCGTTGGGCCGGCATCGGTATCAACCTGTCTTCCGAACTGGTCGCCAACTACGGCAATTGGGTAAGTGGCGCGGCTGCAGGCGCTGCACAGGACACGACGATCTTCGAGTTGTTACCGTCGCCTGCAACTGGTGCGGTTGAATACACCATCGAGATCGACGGCCAGCAGCTGCGTTACCGCAATACGCCGCCGCAGTGGACCACCATGCAATACCCGAACGCGGGCCAGATTCCTGGCGTGAAGATCTCGGCGGTTACGGGTGATGGCCGTACGGTGGAGGTGTTCAACGCACCGGGCTCGAATGGCTTCAAGCGCCTGATGTCCGAAGGCCAGTACGAACGCCTTGATGATTCCAGCCGTATCACCTGGGAAGGCAGCGGTGTTGCCGTGACCGTGGAAATGCGCGTGGTGCGGCGCGCTGGCACGGGTTCCGATGGCGCCGATTGGCAGCGCGGTCTGCAGCTTCCAGAGCGTGTGGCTGGTGGTGCACCAGTTGCCGCTGCTGCTCCGGTTGTACCGGAAGGGCAGGCGCCTGCGAGCGCGCCAGCCGCGCCACAGCAGGCTGCGGGAGGCGCACGATGAGCCGCGTCGTCAGTGCCGGAGTTTCCTACTTCGGAAAAGTCCCGTCGCGCGGTGACTTCGTGCGCGCTGCCGACAATCACCAATTGCTTGGCTGGCTTGATCGCTGGGCTGGCGAATCCTTGGAGCTGTTGAGCCAAAGCCCGGACTGGAAGCAGCGTTACGACGAGGCGCCAGAGATTAATTACGCCTTCCTCGGCTCGCGCAGCAAGATGCTTGTGTGCGGCCACTTTCTGGCCAGTCGCGATGCCTCTGAACGGCGCTTCCCGCTGCTGTCCGCATTGCGGCTGGAGGCACCTGAGCCACTGCCGTTCATCGGCCGCAGCCCCTTGGCACTGTCCAATGCATGGTCGGGACTTGCCCGTTTGGCACGGCAGGCCAACGAAGATGCCGATGCAACGCAGGCGCTGAGCCAGCTGGCTGATGCTCGCTTCAGCATCAGCACCGATCCGGCCGACTACAACGCCAGCTTCCAGGACTTCCTCGAAGGCACCACCATCGCCAGCTTCGAACAGCGCCTGCGTGAGGCAGGGCATGGTGAGGTTTCGTTGCGGCAGATGCTGCCGGCATTGGGCCTGCTGCTGCAGCCGGTGCTGAGTGGCGGTGAGGTGAGTATCGACAAGGCACTCGTGCTGCCGCTCGTGCGCGACCCGGCCTACCGGCCGCTGGTTGCAGCGTTCTGGCTGGACCTGGTGTCCAGCTTCGTCAGCCGGGGTGACTTCGAGCTGGCGGTGCTGATCCGCAACGATGCCAAGCCGACCATGGTGATCGGCTTCAATGGCGCTGATCGTTTGGTGCTGCGCGCGGCATTGGATCCGTCCGAAGCTGGCGACTACCTGATTCACCTGCAGCACTCGGAGTGGGTGGATGACTACCTGCACGGCGACTACAACTTGAACCGCTTCGGCAGCTTCCTTGAGCGTGACGACCTTGCATTGGTCACCGCGCGTCGGCTGTTTGGCGAGACCTTCCTGGGAACCTGAAGATGCATTTGTTCAAAGTCAGTTACATCGCCGCGTTGCTGTGTGTGGCCATGCCGGCCTTGGCACAGACCGCTGCGCCTGTAGTCGGGGCATCGCCTGCAGCGGCCGAGCGACCGGTGGTGATCGAAGGCGTGGTGCCGGATCAGGCCACCAAGGCGAAGCTGCTCAACAATCTGCGCGCGGTTTACGGCGCGGAGCGCGTTGTGGATCGTATCCAGGTCGAAAGCATCGCCACGCCGCCCAATTGGGGTGACTACGTTGCCGGGATGATCAATCCAGGGCTCAAGCGCGTGTCGCCGGGCAAGCTCGAGGTCAACGGCCAATCTGTACGCGTCACCGGCGAGGTGGCCAATGAAGCCCTGCGTCAGCAGGTGGCCAGTGATCTCAGCCTGGCCAGCAACACCAGCTACACGGTCAACAATGCCTTGAAGGTGGGTTCACAGCAGGGCGTGCTGGATCAGACGCTGGCCAACCGCATCATTGAGTTCCAGAGCGGCAGCGCCAGGTTGACGCCGTTCGGCATGAGTATCCTGGACGAGATGGTCGCCAAGATGGCGCAGATGCCGGACAGCCGTTTCCTGATCATTGGCCATACCGACAATGTGGGGCAGCGCGCATCCAATCTGTCTTTGAGCCATGCGCGTGCAGCTGCAGTGAAGAGCTACATGATGTCCAAGGGCATTCCCAGCACGCATATGGACGTGCTTGGAAAAGGCCCGGATGAGCCGGTGGCCGACAACGTCACCGATGACGGTCGCGCGCGCAACCGTCGTATCGAGTTCAAGATCCAGTAAAAGCGCTTTGTCAGTTATGAAAGAGAACGACGGGCTTAAAGCCCGTCGTTTTCGCTTTTGACATCGAGCATTTCTTCCATCTGCTCGAGTGTTGTGTGGTCCTTGATGACGCGCTTCAGCCAGACATGCAGCGGCATCTCGCCCCAACTTGCGGCCTTCTCGGCCAGATAGGCGACAGGGCTGTGCGGCTCGGTGCGGCGGAAGAACTCGGCCACCTGACGCAACTGAGCCAAGGCTTCCTTGCGGCTGGTCGGGGCACCTGCCGGGCCGCGTGGCGCGGCACTGTTCACGGTTGGCTCGGTAGCAGCGGTGGACGCGTTGAAGGTGTCGCCAGCATCATCAGCGGGGTCATCCACTTCGCCATCGAGCAACATGCCGGCTTCGCGGGCAAAGCGCCGAACCGTGCGCTGCAGGTGATCCAGCTGTTCGCGTACCGCGCTGAAGCTGGGGCCATCCATGCCCAGGCGGCTGTCCACGGCGGCCTGCAGCTCATCCAGCGCTTGGCTGCAGTCGGGCAGGGCGGCAACCAGCTGCCGATAGACATCGTGCGAGGTGCTGCGGCGCGCCGCTTCAAGAACGTCGAGGCTCGGGCGGCCATCGGAATGGTCGCCGTTGCTGGCATGCGCATGTTCGAAATCAGCCAGACTGAAGCGCCCCTGCGGTGCGATGGCAATGGGGATTGCACGCAGCCACTGTGAGGTATTGGTCAGCAGCCAGCTCAGGTTGCCGATGCGTTCCTCGTAGTCGCCGTCTTGCGCCACGGGATGCACATCGTCCCAGTAGCGATCGCACAGGCCTGCAGTGACCCGGAAGCCCGCAGCAAGGCCGTTGAAGCCATCCTGTTGGGTTGCTGCTTCGCACAGCCAGCCGGCCAGTCTCAGGTCCTTGGTACGGGTCTGCAGCAACTGGTTGCAGTCGCGCAGCACACTGCCCCAGTCGGCGTATTTGATGTCGGTCTGCCACGCCCCCTGGTCCAGGGTAGGGTCGTCGGCGCGACGGTTTTCGATGATCCGATCGAACTCGACAGAGAACGACAGGTCTTCACCGGTCGCAGCTTGTCCGTCAATCGGGGCCAGCAGGGCATCCTGATCCAGCATGGCAAATCTCATTGTGGGTTACCGGCCGATTCTAGCCCGGCGATGGGCAAGAGAATGTAGAGGCCGGTTGCAGGTCTGGAATGGACCAGCCCTGGCTGAGTTCATTCAGCAATCGTCGGGACCCACTCCTGCGCTTTGGCTACAGGAATCATCTGAACATCTGTGGCAATTGCTGCGAATGTCCGCACTTTTCGCGCGGCGCTTGCTGGCAGCGCTGATATTCAATCACGAACGGGCAGGTCGATATGGCTGCTGCCATACCAGCGTATCTCCAGCGGCGCGCTGGCATCGGCCAGTGTTTCGTCACTGGGGTCCTTGCCGCTGCCGAGGTTGAGCTGGCGGTCCGGCTGTTTGATCACTCCCAAGGTGACCACAACGCGACTCCCCGCAGCGAGTCTTCGGCCGATCAGGCGGGTATTGGCAACGCGTACGCGATGACGTTGAGAGGGTGCGAGAAGCTGGCGTTGACTTGGATCCTGCGCATGGCTGAGCCGCTGCAGCCAATACGCGAGATCGAGATACTGGCCATCAGCGGTGAGCTCGTAGATTGCCAGCGCCACATCGGCATCGCGCTTGTTGAGGCTGAAATCGAGCATGCAGCTGAACGCGCCTGCCAGTTCGGTTTCCCGCATCAGCGGCTCACTGCGGAAGACCAGCCCGGCATGCGGGTCAAGCGTCTGGTTGATGACGTCGCGTGGCGCTTGCCAGCCCGCATCGCTGCGGTCGCGGAAATCGACGCGCTGCAGGCTGCTGCGCGCCGGAGCAGCTTCAGCGGCCAGCTGTTGAGTGCCGTCGTTTCCCGGTACCAGGTAGAGGCGCTGCTGACGCGTAGACATGGCATCCAGCGTTGCTGCGTGCCGCCAGCGATTGCTGCCCATCACCTGCCAGTTGACCCGATCACTGAGCAACGCTGGTTTGGCGGCGCCTTTCAGCACGTGGTCGAACCATGCCAGTCGCAACGCCTGCAGGTCGATGCGTGCCACCGGATCCGGGCTGTAACCCTGCACCTGTTCCGGCACGCCGGTCTGCATGGTGAAGTGCTCATAGGGGCCGATCAGAAGTGTGTGGTCGGCGTCCGGGCGCTGCTTCAGGTGCTCACGGAAATAGTGCAGGGCGCCGATCTGGGCGCCGTCGAAGTAACCGGTTGTCGCCAGCACTGGGATGCCGATATCGGCGAACTCGCGCCCATGCGGAATCATCGCCTGCCAGTAAGCATCGTAGGTTGGATGCTGCAGCCAGTGTTCGAACAAGGGATTCGCGGTGCCGTCCAGCTTTGGCAGCTCGCGATAGGATTGCCCGCTTTGATACCAACGGCTGTTCAGTGCATTCCATCGGGCGCTATCGCCATAAGTGGCGTCGTCCAGCGAGGTGTTGTTGGTTGTGTAGAACGGCCACGGGTAGATGAAGTTCAGGAATATCCCACCTTCCATCGGCACATCAATACCGGGTGCGGTGGTTGCCGAGGTAGCGATGGCCTTGAGTGCGGGTGCACGCTGCTTGAGCGCTGCCCATTGGGTGAAGCCGCTGTAGCTGCCTCCATACATGCCGACCTTGCCGTTGCTCCATGGCTGGGCGGCGGCCCAGGCAATCACGGCTGCGGCATCGCTGCCATCGTGCTCATATGGGCGGATCGGATCAGGGCTGCGGCCCTTGCCGCGGCTGTAAGCAACCACGCTGCCATAGCCGTGCGCAGCCATGGTTTTTGCATCCATCCACGCCCAGTCGTCATTGGCGTAGATGGTGAAGGTGAGCAGCACCGGTAGCGTCGTGGCGTTGGCCGGATGCACGGAGATGGCGGAGATGCGTGCGCCATCGCTGGTGGTGACCACGACATCGCGATCAATGCGGTAACGGCGCGCATCGTCTGCGGCAATCGCTGGCGTAACCAAGGGAAGAAACTCCGCATAGGCGGTGTGAACCTGCCAGGCGCGAAGCAGTGCGATGGCCTGTTCCTCGCTCAATGTATCGAGATTTCCGGCGGCATCGATCTGCTTGTCTCTATCGGCCTGCAAACGCTGAAGATTGCTGCCGAAAGAAAATTCGGCTCTGAGCGCGGTTGCGTCATCCAGCTGCGAAAAGTGCTTGGCGAAGCTGAGATTCCACGCATCCGCAAAGCTGATGCGCCTATCGTGCTGCAGTTGCTTGGCCGAGGCATACACCTCGTATTGCAGGTACAGCGGTGGTTGCTGTGATGAATCCTTGCGCAGTGCGCGTAGCTGGTGGATGCTCTCTATCGCCTGCGCGTACTGCCCTGCAACAAGCTGCAGGCGGAAGCGGTTGTCGAGGAGACGTTGCGGGTCAGCATGTTGGTCACTGGCCAGGGTGGCCCGAGCCAATTCAGGCATGGTCGCATCGATGGCGCGATCATGCTGCCGCGCAGGCGCAACGACGGATAGGTTCTGCGCGGACGTACTTCCCGTACAAAACAGCAGCAGAACGACAAACAGGCCGCGCATGGGGAGACCATTGCTGTGACGATGGCCTTCAATAACACATCGTTCGAATGAAGGTAACAGGCAAGCTGGCGGGCGCGGACAGGGGCGCACTCAGGAACGGCGGCGATATCAGCTGCCATGCAGTGCAGAACGTGGGAGCAATACCATGTTGGACAGACTGGTGGGACATAATCGCGATGGAATCATCCTGCTTGCACGCATCGCGATTGCGGCGGTGTTCGTGTACTCGGGTTTCGGAAAGCTGACCGACTTCCAGGCAACGGTGGGATACATGGATTCCCTGCATGCGCCAATACCGCTGCTGGCGGCAGTGATAGCGGTGGCGATGGAGTTCTTTGCCGGTACCGCCTTGATGCTTGGCTTGTGGGTTCGCCCGTTGAGCCTGTTACTCGCAGTGTTCGCGCTGGGTGCGAGTTTTCTGGGTCATCCGTTCTGGACGATGGAAGGTACGGACAGGGCGATGAATCTGGTCCAGTTCCTGAAGAACCTTTCTATCGCAGGCGCGCTGCTGTTGCTGATGGTTACCGGGGGCGGCCGCTATTCCTTGGACGGGCGCCGCAGCTAAGTATCGCTGCTTGCTGGAACTTGCAACCACGCAACGGAGAACGGGCAGGCCGTCAGCCTGCCCGTTGCGGTTACAGCCAAGATCCTGGATCAGCCGAGGATGCCCGGCAGATCCAATCCCTTCTCCTTGGCACAGTCGATGGCGATGTCGTAGCCGGCATCGGCATGGCGCATCACGCCGGTACCGGGGTCGTTCCACAGCACGCGGGCGATGCGTTGGTCGGCGGCTTCGCTGCCGTCGCAGACGATGACCACGCCGGAATGCTGCGAGTAACCCATGCCAACGCCGCCGCCGTGGTGCAGGCTTACCCAGGTGGCGCCGCCGGCGACATTGAGCATGGCATTGAGCAACGGCCAATCGGAAACCGCATCGGAGCCATCCTTCATCGATTCCGTTTCACGGTTCGGAGACGCAACGCTGCCACTGTCCAGGTGATCACGACCGATCACCACCGGTGCGCTCAGTTCGCCATTGCGCACCATCTCATTGAAGGCCAGACCGAGCTTGTGGCGCAGGCCCAGACCAACCCAGCAGATACGCGCCGGCAGGCCCTGGAAGGCGATGCGTTCACGTGCCATGTCCAACCAGCGATGCAGGTTGGGATCATCGGCGATGATTTCCTTGACCTTGGCATCGGTCTTGTAGATGTCTTCCGGGTCGCCGCTCAGCGCCACCCAGCGGAACGGGCCGATGCCGCGGCAGAACAACGGACGCACGTACGCCGGCACGAAGCCGGGGAAGTCGAAGGCGTTCTTCAAGCCTTCGTCGAAGGCCATCTGGCGGATGTTGTTGCCGTAGTCGACGGTGGGAATGCCGGCGGCATGGAAGGCAAGCATCGCTTCGACGTGCACGCGCATCGCCGCCTTGGCAGCGTCGCGGACCTTCTCCGGATTGGCCTGCTGTTCGGCAAGCCATTGCTCTACGCTCCAGCCAATCGGCAGGTAGCCGTGCACCGGATCGTGGGCGCTGGTCTGGTCGGTGACGCAGTCCGGACGCACGCCACGGCGTACCAGTTCCGGCAGGATCTCGGCGGCATTGCCGAGCAGGGCAATCGACTTGGCTTCACCGCTGGCCGTGTACTTGGCGATACGTGCAAGCGCATCGTCGATGTCGCTGGCCTGTTCGTCGACATAGCGGGTGCGCAGGCGGAAGTCGATGCTGCTCTGGCGGCATTCGATGGTCAGGCTGCTGGCGCCTGCCAGCGACGCGGCCAGCGGCTGCGCGCCGCCCATGCCGCCCAGGCCGGCAGTGAGGATCCACTTGCCGCTCAGGCTGCCACCGTAATGCTGACGGCCCATCTCGACGAAGGTCTCGTAGGTGCCCTGGACAATGCCCTGGCTACCGATGTAAATCCAGCTGCCGGCGGTCATCTGCCCGTACATCATCAAGCCCTTCTTATCGAGCTCGTTGAAGTGCTCCCAGTTGGCCCAATGCGGCACCAGGTTGGAGTTGGCGATCAGTACGCGCGGTGCATCCGGGTGGGTGGGAAACACGCCGACCGGCTTGCCGGATTGCACCAGAAGGGTCTGGTTGTCGTCCAGGCGCTTCAAGGTTTCCAGAATCTTGTCGTAGCTTTCCCAATCACGCGCGGCGCGGCCGATGCCGCCGTAGACCACCAGCGAAGTCGGGTCTTCGGCGACCTCGGCGTCGAGGTTGTTCTGCAGCATGCGGAACGGCGCTTCGGTCTGCCAGGATTTGCAGTTGAGCGTGTTGCCGCGAGGTGCGCGCGGGTTGCGGGAGGGGTCGTGACGGGTCATGCATTTCTCCTGGTAGCAAATTCCAGACAAGCGCCGAGCACTTGCTGCAAGGTGTTGCGGACGGGGCCTGCGTGTTCGGGGTCGTAGGGCGTGGGCCAGCTGTGCTCATCCACGTCCTCGGGAGCGGGTTCGTGCATATAGCCGCGGCAGCCCAGCTCCATCTGCAGGGTGTGCACGCCATTGGCGGTGTTGCTGTAGTGGCGGGTAATCCAGCCACCCTTGAAGCGCCCGTTGCGCACATGGCTCATGCCGCTCAGCGCGCACAGGTTCTCGACCACATCGGTGAGCGCGTTGTCGCACGAGGTATCAGGTGCACCGCTGGGGCCGGCGCTGCCGATATTGAACTGCGGCAGTTCGCCATCGAACAGATGCGGAATCAGGGAGCGGATCGAGTGCGCGTCGTAAACCACGACAGTTTCGTGTTGCGTACGCAGTCGTTCAATTTCGGCGGCCAGCGCCGCGTGGTAGGGATCGAACCAGGTTTTGCGACGGTACTGGATTTCTGCCTCGTCGGGCTCATGCCCT
This sequence comes from Stenotrophomonas sp. STEN030, assembly GCF_056759995.1. Taxonomy (NCBI): domain Bacteria; kingdom Pseudomonadati; phylum Pseudomonadota; class Gammaproteobacteria; order Lysobacterales; family Lysobacteraceae; genus Stenotrophomonas; species Stenotrophomonas sp. STEN030. Next base: position 115,875 of record NZ_JBRREB010000002.1, read on the forward strand.
TGGCGGTACAGCGGCTGATTGTCGAAGGTGGTGAGCGGGCATAGGCCGGTGGTGTTCTGCCCGGGATACAGCGAGACACCGGAGGGATCGCGATTGACGTCGATCAGCGAGCGCGAGATCGCAGTGCGCACGGTGGTGGCGCCCATTGCCTTGGCGAAGGCGTAGAGCTCGTGCACCCACCAGTCGGCGTCGCGCCGTGCCAGCCACGGCGATACAAAATGGCCGACACGCGATGCAGGCAATTCGGTGCCGGTATGCGGGAAGCTGACGATCAGCGGAGCGTGACCGTGGTGGATCTGCAGCCAGTCAGTGGAGTTCGTCATGGGGATTCCTGATGTAAGGCGGAGCGGCGATTTTTGCTTTGCGCGTTGCATGGCAGATTGCGGTGCCCCCAGCCTTCACCTCTCCCGCTTGCGGGAGAGGATGCCCGGAGGGCAGGTGAGGGCGCTCTTCGCGGTGAATGCAAAAAGCTCCCCTCATCCGGCGCTTCGCGCCACCTTCTCCCGCAGGCGGGAGAAGGGACTGCACCGCGACTTGCGGCGCGTTGTACCTGGTCTGGCAGATTGCAGCGCTGCCCGCTGTCGCCTCTCCCGCATGCGGGAGAGGATGCCCGGAGGGCAGGTGAGGGCGCTCTTCGCGGTGAATGCAAAAAGCTCCCCTCATCCGGCGCTTCGCACCACCTTCTCCCGCACGCGGGGGAAGGGATGGCAACACGGCTTTCGGCCAGCTCTGCATACGCTTCGATCAGGCCTTGTCCGTCACATCAACACCCGGCAACTGCACAGCCAGGCCAGCCGTCAACGCACCAGCCCGCACCAACGCAGTCGCGGCAACCATGTCCGGATGGAAGTAGCGATCGTCGACCAGGGTAGGTACCTGCGCACGCAAGGTCGAACGCACCTGCTCCAGCGGCGAACTAGAACGAAGCGGCGCGTGGAAATCACAACCTTGGCCGGCAGCAAGCAGTTCAATACCGATCACGTTGGCAGCATTCTCAGCCATGGCGATCAAACGACGTGCGCCATGCGCAGCCATCGATACATGGTCTTCCTGGTTGGCCGAGGTTGGGATCGAGTCGACGCTGGCCGGGTAGGCGCGTTGCTTGTTCTCCGACACCAGCGCCGCGGCGGTGACCTGCGGAATCATGAAACCGGAGTTCAAGCCGGGCTTCGGGGTCAGGAAGGCCGGCAGGCCGGACAGCGCCGGGTCCACCAGCATGGCGGTACGGCGCTCGCTGATCGAGCCGATCTCGCAGACCGCCATCGCCAGCATGTCCGCTGCGAATGCCACCGGCTCGGCGTGGAAGTTGCCTCCGCTCAGTGCTTCACCGGTGTCGGTGAACACCAGCGGGTTGTCGGATACGCCATTGGCTTCAATTTCCAGCGTGGTGGCTGCTTGGCGCATCACATCCAGTGCTGCGCCCATTACCTGCGGCTGGCAGCGTAGGCAGTAAGGGTCCTGTACGCGCACATCGTTGTCGCGATGCGATTCGCGAATCGCCGAGCCCTGCATCAATTCGCGCAGTACCGCGGCAGTGGCGATCTGCCCGCGCTGGCCGCGAATGCTGTGGATGCGCGGATCAAACGGCGTATCCGAGCCCTTGGCCGCTTCCACCGACAAGGCGCCGGTGACCAGTGCAGCTTGGAACACCACTTCGATTTCGAACAGACCAGCCAGCGCGTAGGCGGTCGAATACTGGGTGCCGTTGAGCAAGGCCAGGCCTTCCTTCGCGCCCAGCACCAAAGGCTGCAGGTCAGCCTGCTTGAAGGCCGCTTCGGCCGACATGCGCACACCGCCGACAAAGGCTTCTCCAACGCCAATCATCACGCTGGCCAGATGCGACAGCGGTGCGAGGTCGCCGGAGGCGCCAACCGAGCCCTGGCAGGGCACGACCGGAACCACATCTCTCTGCAGCATCGCTTCCAGCAGCGCCAACGTCTGCGGGCGGATGCCCGAGGCGCCTTGGGCCAGGCTGGTCAGCTTCAGCGCCATCATCAGCCGCACCACGTTGGCCGGCATCGGCTCACCTACACCGGCGGCATGCGACAGCACGATATTGCGCTGCAGGGTTTCCAGATCCTCACGTTCGATGCGGACACTGGCAAGCTTGCCGAAGCCGGTATTGATGCCGTAAACCGGCTCGCCCTTGGCGACGATGGCATCCACTACCTGTGCGCTGCGCAGCACTGCGGCTTGCGACGATTCGTCCAGACGCACATTGGCGCCGCGATAGATCTGCCGCCATTGCGCCAACGGTACGTGGCCGGGGAGGAGGGTCAAGGTAGTGCTCATGCGTGCTCCAGCAGTGCGAGGTTCAGAGTGCGAGGTTGAGAGGACAGAAGTTCAAACGGTTTGTCCGCGCCAGACGCGGGCATGCAAGGGGTTGAAACCGATCCGGTAAACCAGGTCGGCGGGAGCCTCGATGTCCCAGATGGCGAGATCGCAATCCATGCCGGCAGCCAGCTTGCCGACACGGTTGGCGCGACCCAGTGCGCGCGCGGCTTCGCGGGTGAAGCCGGCGATGCACTCGGTCACGGTCATGCGGAACAAGGTTGCGCCCATGTTCATCGTCAGCAGCGGGCTGGTCAGCGGCGAGGTGCCAGGGTTGCAGTCGGTGGCCAAGGCCATCGGTACACCTGCTTCGCGCAGGCCCTGGATGGGCGGCAACACGGTCTCGCGGGTGAAGTAGTAAGCGCCGGGCAGCAGCACAGCGACGGTGCCAGCTGCGCGCATCGAAGCAATGCCGGCTTCGTCCAGGTGTTCGATATGGTCGGCGGACAGCGCGCCATTGTGCGCAGCCAATTCCGCACCGTGCTGGTTGGACAGCTGCTCGGCGTGGATCTTGATTGCCAGTCCGTGCTGTTTGGCGGCGTCGAAAACCTGTTGTGCCTGCGCCGGCGAGAACGCGATGTTCTCGCAGAAGATATCGACCGCTTCGGCCAGGCTTTCGGCCGCGATTGCCGGGATCATCACTGCGCAGACTTCGTTGATGTAAGCCTGCGCCTCGTGGCCCGGCGGCACTGCATGCGCACCAAGGAAGGTCGGCACGATCTCCACCTTGCGCAGCACGCCCAACTCGCGTGCAACGCGTAGCTGTTTGCGTTCGTCGGCCAAGGTCAGGCCGTAGCCGGATTTGATCTCGACGGTGGTGATGCCTTCAGCCAGCATCGCATCCAGCCGAGGCAGGCTGGCCTTGATCAGGGCAGCGTCGTCGGCCAGACGGGTCGCGCTGACTGTGGAAACGATGCCGCCACCAGCCTTGGCGATCTGCGCATAGCTCACGCCCTGCAGGCGCTGTTCGAACTCGCCCGCGCGGTTGCCGGCATAGACCAGGTGGGTATGGCAGTCGATCAGGCCGGGGCTGATCCAGCGGCCATTGCAGTCGATACGGGTATCTGCTTCAAATACGGGTGCATCTGCTGCTGGGCCGACATGCAGGATGCGGCCATCGCGGGCGGCGATCACGCCGTCGCGGATGCTGCCCAGTCCGCCCGAGGGGTCGTTCAGGGTCATCAGGTTGGCGTTATGCCATAGCGTGTCGCAGCGCATTGTCCCTCTCCGTGCCTATTTGTATATACAATAACGGCGACCATCGGAGAGTGTCCAGTGACAACGATCAAGCCGGCTCCAACTGTTCGTTTCCATGCTGCCCAGGCCTTGTTGCCGCAGGGCTGGGCGCGCGACGTGCGTATCGACAGCGTCGCCGGTGTGATCACGGCGGTGGTTGCTGGCGAAGCCAGGGACGGCCAGTCGCAGCGTCTGGACGTGGTGGTGCCTGGCTTGGGAAACCTGCACAGCCATGCCTTCCAACGAGCGATGGCCGGGCTGACCGAGGTTGGTGGGCGCTCGGGCGACAGCTTCTGGAGCTGGCGTGAGCTGATGTACCGGTTCCTGGACCGGCTGGATCCGGACATCTTCCAGGCCATTGCCGCGCAGGCGTATATGGAAATGCTGGAGGGCGGTTTCACCCGCGTCGGCGAGTTCCATTATCTGCACCACACCGAGAACGGCAGTCGATACGCCGACCACGCCGAAATGTCGGTGCGGGTCGCGGCGGCGGCGGATGAGACCGGCCTGGGCCTGACCCTGCTGCCGGTGTTTTACGCGCACAGTGATTTTGGCGGAGCCGCGCCGACCCCGGCGCAGCGGCGCTTTCTGCACGATATCGATGGTTTCGCCGAGCTGCTGCAGGGTTGCAAGCGAGCGCTCGCCGATAGCCCTGATGCGGTCCTGGGGCTGGCACCGCATAGCCTGCGCGCGAGCACGCCGGAGGAATTGCAGGCGCTGGTCGCGTTGGCACCGGGCCCAATCCATATCCATATCGCCGAGCAGACCCGCGAAGTGGATGCCTGCCTGGCCTGGAGTGGCCAGCGACCGGTCGAGTGGCTGTACGCCAACGCCGCGGTGGATGCGCGTTGGTGCCTGGTCCACGCCACCCACGTCAACGAAAAGGAAGTGCAGTTGATGGCGGACAGTGGCGCAGTGGTGGGTCTGTGCCCGATCACCGAGGCCAATCTGGGCGACGGCCTGTTCCCGATGCGCGAGTTCGTGCGGGCCGGCGGTCGCTTCGGGGTCGGCTCCGATTCCAATGTATTGATCGATGCGGCCGAGGAACTGCGGCTGCTTGAGTACGGTCAGCGCCTGCAGCTACGCGGCCGCAATGTGCTCTCACCCGGTGACCTGTCCAGCGGCCGCTGGCTCTATCAGCAGGCAGGCGAGGGTGGCGCACAGGCATTGGGCGTGCAGGCCGGCTTGAGTGTTGGCGCTGCCGCTGACCTGCTTGAACTGGATGCCCAGCATCCGGCCATGCTTGACCGCAGCGGCGACGCCTTGCTTGACAGCTGGCTGTTCGCCGCACGTAATGGCGCCCTTCGCAGCGTCTGGCGTAACGGTCGGGCCTTGGTCCGCGATGGTCGCCACGTGAACCGTGATGCGATCAGCGCGCGTTACCGTACCGCGCTTGCGCGGATACTGGGCTAAGGTCGGCTATCGGCCAGACACCGTCTCTTTCAGGAAACCCGAGTGAAGGGCAAGAAAGCTCCCACCCTCAATCACCGCATCCGCAGTGACATCGAAGGCCGCATCCTCAGCGGCGAATGGGAGCCTGGCTTCCGTATCCCGTTTGAACATGAGTTGATGGAGCAGTACGGCTGCTCGCGGATGACGGTGAACAAGGTGCTCACCGCGCTGGCCGAGAGCGGCATGATCGAACGTCGTCGTCGCGCCGGTTCCTTCGTTGCACGGCAGCCTCCGCATCTGGAACAGGTGGCGCTGGAGATCCCCGACATCGAGGTGGCGGTCACTGATCGCGGCCACGAGTACGGCTTCCAGCTGTTGGAGCGCGCACATCGCAAGGCCAGGGAAAACTCCGCCGAAGAGCTGCTGCTGGTAGGCGAGGGCAAGTTGCTGGCGATGCGCTGCCTGCACCTGGCCGACGGCAAGCCGCTGGCGCTGGAGCGCCGCCTGATCAATCCCGAAGCGGTGCCGGAAACCCTGAAAGTGGACTTTTCCATCCACGCGCCGGGCAGTTGGCTGCTGCAGAACGTGTCGTGGACACGCGGCCAGCACCGCATCAGTGCGGTGGCCGCAACCGCCGACGAAGCCGCATTGTTGAAGGTGCCGGTGGGCACGGCCTGCCTGGTCATCGACCGCCAGACCTGGCGCGGCGAGCTGCCCATTACCTGGGTGCGGCAGATGTTCCTCGGCGATGCCTACGACCTGATTGCCCGCTTCGCGCCGGGCGCTCGCTGATTCCAGGCGTCTGATCCAAGGTCCAGCCAAGCCGGTGGCCTGGCTGGACGCTCCTGTCCGTCAGATCGTGCTGCACTGCCGCCAGCGCACTGGCTCATTCACGCCTGGGCGCGGGTTGAGCTGTACCCGGGTGGTGCGCAGTGCGGGGTAGCGCTGCAGCTGCTGGCAGATCAGTGGCCATACCTGGGCATCATCGCCACTGCGTTCGACCGAGAGCGTGGAGCGGGTCAGCCAGATGCCGCTGACCACGCCAGAGGTGCCGGCCAAGGCTTTTGAAACGGATTGCTGGTAGCGCAGCAAGGTAGCAGCGTCTGGATCCTGGACCAGATCGCCCGGGTGAGGTGCGCTCTTGGCTGCAGCGGCGGCTGCAGGTTTGGCCTCGCTCGGTTCAGCGCCAGGCTCGGTAGCAGCAGGAGCTGCCGATTCGGCAGTCGCTGCGGCGACAACGCGCGGTGCTGCGGCGATCGGCGCCGCTGCCGGGGAATCTCCTTGCATGGTCATGTAGCCCATGCCAGCCAGCAGGCCCATGGTGACTGCTGCCAAGCCAGCAATGCCGGTGTGCCGGACGGCTTCGCGGCGGGCGATGCCGGTAACGGTCTCGCGCGTTTCGGCGGGCATATAGGGCTTGAGCAGCTCCCACAACTGGCGTGCATCGATGACTTCGATCGAGTGCTTTTCCGCCTCGGCCAGACCATCGCGTTCAACATGGCCTTCGGTGATCAGCAGGCCACCGGCGGCGCCGGTAAGGCTGATCGCCGATGCCAGTTCATGGATTGCACCGGCATCGAACCGGTAGGCGCGGCCGTGCTTGCACGACACCAGCCAACGCTGGCCGTCGCGTTGCAGCAGGAAGTCGCTGCTGGTGCCACGGTCGTTGTCTTCGGCATCGGTCAGCGGGTGCAGGTCGCGCTGCTCGGCCATGGTCTGATGCACGATGCGGGAAAACTCGCGCCAGCGCATGCCAGCCAGTGCGGCCAAACCATGCTGGCGCTCGGTTTGACGGCGGGCGACCAACCACAGGTATGCAGAAGCCAGGCCCCACAAGAGCAACGCAAGCAACAGGGCCAGAATCCACGAAAACATCGACATACCTGAAAGCCTAGAGATGGGGCCCAGTCTATCTTTCCTGACGACCGTAAGAGCAGGCTGACTTCGCCTTTTTGAGCTGCGCCTGCGAATTATTCCGCAGGCGTGGTGATCGGCCAGTAATGGCTGTCTGGTAGCGCCCGCGCGCCGAAGATGGCTTGGCCGACCCGGACCACGCTGGCGCCTTCCTCGATGGCGATCTCGAAGTCGCCCGACATGCCCATCGACAGCTCATCCAGCCCGATGTTGGCTGGCGCGTGCTGGCGCAACTGATCGCGCAACTCACGCATGCGCACGAAGCAGGTCCGGACCTGCTCGGGCTGGGCGGAGAACAGGGCCAGGGTCATCAGGCCGCGGACCCGCAACGCGCCCGAGCGCGGCAAGGCCTGCAGGAAATCGGCAACCGCTTCGGGAGCCAACCCGTACTTGCTGGCCTCGTTGGAGCTGTTTACCTGCACGAACACGTCCAGCGAGCGGCCTTCGGCCTGCAGGCGGCGCTCCAGAGTTTCCGCCAGGCGCAGGCTGTCCAAGGCCTGGAATTCGTCGGCGAAGCGCGCCACCAGCTTGGCTTTGTTGGTCTGCAGGTGGCCGATGACCGACCAACGCAGGTCGCCCAGGTCCTGCATGGCCTCCCATTTGTGGTGCGCTTCCTGCACCTTGTTCTCGCCGAGCAGGCGGCAGCCGGCCTGATAGGCCAGACGGATACGGGCTTCGTCGATGGTCTTGCTGACCGGCAGCAGGCGCACGCCGGCCGGGTCGCGGCCGACGCGCTGGCAAGCTGCAGCGATGCGTTCCTGGACCAGCGCCAGATTGTGGCGGAAGTCATCCGCGGTCTCAGCGCGCGGGTACTGGCCGTGCAGGGCGTGACGGGTCTGGGTGCCGGAATCAGCGTCCGGGTGCGGGGTTTGCATGCGTGCCTCCAGCGATTGCTTCCGCCGCCTGATGCTGCCGAAGCGGTGCGGTGAACAGCGGATTATCGCTCGCTGGCAGGCTCGAGACCCGGAATCCGGCGGCCTGGACAAATCGCAGGCATGAAAAACCCGCCATCCGATGCCGTGAGGGGAGGGAGACTTACGGCGCGGTACTGCTGGCGGGTAGGTTGATTCTTACGCAAGCATTGCTGCTTTGCAACATTACTGGTCTTCAGCTTGCTGCCCGTCGTGCGCGGCGCGGCTCTCGGCCCGGGTAAGGCGGCGGTTGAGGGCGTCCAGGCGATCGTTCAGCGCCTCGATATCCGAGCGCGAGGGGATGTCCATGCGTCGCAGCACACTGTGGATCTGGTCTTCAAACGATTTTTCGACCTTGTCCCAGGTACCGGCTGCGCGCTCGCGGGCCTGGCCCAGGGTGTTCTCCACGGTATCGCGCAGGCTTTCACCTTTGCGCGACTGCTCGCGGGAACGGGCTTCGCTGTCCTGGCCTTCCTTGACCAGGGTGTCGAATAGTTTGCTGCCCTCGGCCTGCGCACGCGACAGCGCGCCCAAGCCAGCCAGCCACACCTGCTGCGCCGACTCGGTAACCTTCCTGGTCAAGCGCTCGGCTTGGCCTTGTGCGCCAGCGCCGTCGTCCTCGTCTTCCGGACGTTGCTCGTACGTGGTCATGACGATGCTCCTATGCGGGGTTGAAGAGTCCAGCTACACCGTAACGGCTTAGCGGCTTGAGTGGTGTGACGGGGCCAGCTCAGCCGAGCTTGTCAGTCAGCACGCGTTGAATTTCAGATTCCACCATGCCCTTCATTGCCGACAGCAGGAAACCCAGCTCGGCCTTCACCCGCACAGCGCCCGGCAACAGCTCGATGGCACCATCCACGCCCGAGCGGTTGAAGTGCAGGACCGGGCCGTCCCAGCGGGTGACCACGTCGAAGCGTTCCTGCAGTTTCTCAGCGACTTCGGCAATGGCGGTGCGCGCCTTGTCATCGGACAGGGAATGGGGGTGCTGGATATCAATATTGGACATGGCGTGTGGCCTGAACTGCGGCTTGTAAGAAAGATGCGCCATTGTGCGGACCTACGCGGCGTAGTCCAAGTCTCGCGTACATCTTCTGCATGACCGGATGACCTGCTAGTCTGCTGCCGGTGCGCACTCTGCAAGTTCATTTCAGTAATCGTCAGCAGCCGGATCAGTCACTGATGCCGGGTGTCCAGCGCATTGTGCGCCATGCCTCGGGGCAAGTTCGCTTGGGCGACGGCAGCGTCGGCCCGTTGCTGTTGGCGCAGTTCTGTACCGATCAGCGCGGGGTCTGGCTGCAGGTTGCCAATGGTGGCCGCGGCATCCACGTCAATGGCCGCCCGGTGCGGCGCATGGCGCTGCTGCGGGCAGGTGATTCGGTCTATGCAGACGGTGCGGAAATGCTGCTGCGTGGTGACTGCGAGCAGGTGCCGCATCCCCCCGAAGCACCGAGTGATGGCAGTGAAGATCTGCGGGTGCTGCTGCGCGGAGTAGGTGGGCGCCATCACGGGCGCAGCTTTACCTTGGACAAGCCGCGCGTCATCGGCAGTGATCCGGCCAGCGACATTCTTATCGACGATCCGGCCTTCGCCGAGCGTCATGCCCGGTTCGAGCGGCACGGCGACAAAGTGCTGCTGCGCGACCTGGGCTCGGCCGACGGCAGCCAGGTCAACGGTGTAAGCGCCCGCCATTGCTGGCTGCAGGCCGGCGACCAGGTGGTGTTCGAAGGCAACCACCGCTTTGTGCTGGAAATTCCGCTGGGCCCGGCCTCCGCGGGCGTGGCATTCCCGGTCGAGGAAGATGACGAGCCGATCACGCTCAAGCCATCGACGCTGGCGCCAGCAAAGCCCAAGCTGCCGCGGCGCTGGCCCTGGCTGCTGCTCAGCGCCTTGCTGCTGGGCTCGGCGATCAGCGCCTTGCTGCTGTTCGGCGCACGCTGAGCAACTGCTTCTGCAGCAGTGGGCCTGCTGCACGCGCAGGGCTGAAGCGGCAGGCCGGAATGGGTGCAGATGCAACCTTTTCCGGATGGCCCAAGGCTGTTGCGCTGCGGCATACTAGGGGTTCTGCTCAACAGGTGTGACATGACGCGCGCATTCAATTTCAGTGCCGGCCCTGCGACATTGCCGGAATCGGTCCTGCGTCAGGCGCAGGCGGAGATGTTGGAATGGAATGGCGTAGGCGCGTCCATTGTCGAGATCAGTCATCGCAGTGCCGACTTCATGGCCGTGGCCGCCGAGGCCGAGGCCGATCTGCGTCGCCTGATCGGCATTCCCGACGACTACGCGGTGCTGTTCCTTGGTGGTGGTGCCACCACCCAGCAGGCACTGCTGCCGCTGAACTTCGCCAGCCCCGGCCAGCGCGTGGACTATGTGGTCAGTGGCCACTGGGGCAACACCGCGGTCAAGCAGGCCCAGCCCTATGTCAACGTGAACATCGCCGCCAGCGGTGAGGCCAGTGGCTACCGGGATATCCCGGCGCGCTCGCAATGGCAGCTGTCGGACGACGCGGCGTACGTGCATATCACCGCCAACGAAACCATCCACGGCATCGAGTTCCGCGATGTCCCGGATGTGGGCGAAGTGCCGTTGATCGCCGATTTCAGCTCGTCGATTGCCTCTGAGCCGATTGATGTGTCGCGCTATGGCGTGATCTATGCCGGCGCACAGAAGAACCTGGGCCCGGTAGGCATTGCCGTGGTCATCATCCGTCGCGATCTGCTGGAGCGTACCGGCCAGCCGCGTGCCGATATCTTCGACTACCGCTCGCATGTCGCGCGCGATTCGATGTTGAACACGCCGCCGACCTGGAACTGGTATCTCGCCGGGCTGATGTTCAAGTGGATGCTGGCCCAAGGCGGCGTGGAAGCCTTTGCCAAGCTCAGCCTTGCCAAGTCGTCGGCGGTCTATGACGCCATCGATGGTTCCGGTGGCTTCTATCGAAACGAAGTGGCTGCCGCCGTGCGTTCGCGTATGAACATTCCGTTCTTCCTGCCCAGTGAGGAGCTCAATGCCCGCTTTGTCAGCGAGTCCAAGGCTGCCGGCCTGCTGGCGCTGAAGGGCCACAAGGCTGTCGGTGGCATTCGTGCCTCGCTGTACAACGCCATGCCGCTGGAAGGCGCGCAGGCGCTGGCGGCATTCATGCGTGATTTCCAGCAGCGTAACGGTTGAACCACTCCCGCCGTGCGCAGTGCGCCGGCCTGTAACAGGTAGACGATTCCATGGCGACCAAGCCAAGCAAGACCGCCAGCAAGACCGCCAGCAAGACCAAGCCGGCCACTGCAGCCAAGCCTGCCGCCAACAAGGCGCCGGTCAAGAAGGTTGCAGTCAAGAAAGCCGCCGTCAGCAAGAAGGCCGCTGCCGAAACGTTGACTGTCGCCAAACCGGTGCTCTCGGATGTGCGTGCCAAGATCGACCAGATCGACCGCAGCATCCAGGCCTTGATCGCCGAACGGGCCAACTTCGCCCATCAGGTCGGCAAGGCCAAGGGCAAGCTCGCGGCAGCCGTTGACTACTACCGCCCGGAGCGTGAAGCGCAGGTACTGCGCATGGTGGTGGACCGTAACGAAGGCCCGCTCAGTGACGAAGTGCTGGTGCATGTGTACCGCGAAATCATGTCGGCCTGTCTGGCCCAGCAGGAGCCGTTGAAGATCGGTTACCTCGGCCCGGAGGGCACCTTCAGCCAGCAGGCCGTGCTCAAACACTTTGGCCGCTCGGCGATGGGTCTGCCGATGGCGAGCATCGAAGAAGTGTTCCAGGAAGTGGAAGCGGGCAACGCCGATTTCGGCGTGGTACCGGTTGAGAATTCCGGGCAGGGCACGATCCAGATCACCCTGGACATGTTCCTGACCTCCAACCTCAAGATCTGTGGCGAAGTGGAGCTGCGGGTACAGCAGTTCCTGATGTCGCGTAGTGGCCGCATCGAGGACATCGAGCGCATCTATGCGCATCCGCAGTCGTTCATGCAGACCTCGGCCTGGTTGCGCGCAAATCTGCCCAAGGCGGAGAAGATTCCGGTCTCCAGCAACGCCGAAGGCGCCCGCCGTGCACGCAACGCGGAAGATGCAGCGGCCATCGGTGGCGAGAGTGCAGGGCACGTGTATGGCCTGAAGAAGGTGGTGACCAAGCCGATCCAGAACGACGCCGACAACACCACGCGTTTCCTGGTGATCGGTCGCCAGCTGTTCCCGTCGTCGGGCCATGACCGCACCTCGGTGCTGGTCTTCATCCACGACAAGCCGGGCGCGCTGTTTGACGTACTCAGCCCGTTTGCCCGCCACGGCATCAGCATGAACCGGATCGAGTCGCGGCCATCGCATCAGGCTAAGTGGGAATACGGCTTCTTCATCGACCTGGCCGGCCATATCGAAGACGAATCGATGCAGGCCGCGCTCGCCGAACTGAAGGCGCACTCGGCGCAGATCAAGGTACTCGGCTCCTACCCGGTCGCCGTGCCCTGAGTTCCAAAGCCCCTCTCCCTGCAGGAGAGGGGTTGGGGTGAGGGCCGGGTTGCCGACATTCTTCAATTCGCTGCAGCCCTGTGCTCCCGCACCCTCATCCGCCCTTCGGGCACCTTCTCCCGGAGGGAGAAGGGTTTGCTGACGCGCCGCTGGCGCACTGAATACTAGAGAGACCGCATGAGTTCCCAGCCCTACTGGATTGCACGCAAAGGTTCCGCCCTGCAGGGCACGCTCGCCATTCCCGGTGACAAGTCGGTATCGCACCGTTCGGTGATGTTCGCCGCGCTGGCCGATGGCGTATCGCATATCGCTGGGTTTCTTGAAGGTGAGGACACCCGCGCCACCGCCCACATCTTCGAACAGATGGGCGTTCGCTTTGAGACCCCTTCTGCGTCGCAACGGATCGTCCATGGCGTAGGCGTGGATGGCTTGAAGGCACCGCAAGGCGAGCTGGACTGCGGCAACGCCGGTACCGGCATGCGCCTGCTGGCCGGCCTGTTGGCTGCACAGCCGTTCGACACCACGCTGATTGGTGATGCGTCGCTGTCCAAGCGGCCGATGCGCCGCGTGACCGGGCCGCTGGCGCAGATGGGCGCGCGCATCGACACCCAGGACGATGGCACCCCCCCGCTGCACATCCATGGCGGGCAGTCGCTGCAGGGCATCGATTACGAATTGCCGGTGGCCAGTGCGCAGGTGAAGTCGGCGGTGCTGCTGGCTGGCCTCTATGCGCAGGGCGAAACCTCGGTCGTCGAGCCGCATCCGACCCGCGATTACACCGAGCGCATGCTGCGCGCATTTGGCGTGGAGATTGATTTCGAGCCGGGCAAGGCGCGTCTGCGTGGCGGTCAGCGCCTGCGTGCGACCGATATTTCGGTACCGGCGGATTTCTCGTCTTCGGCCTTCTTCATCGTTGCCGCCAGCATCATTCCGGGCTCGGAAGTGCGTTTGCGCTCAGTGGGTTTGAATCCGCGACGCACCGGCCTGCTGGCGGCGCTGCGTTTGATGGGCGCGGACATCATTGAAGAGAACCACGCCGAGCACGGCGGCGAGCAGGTCGCTGACCTGGTTGTGCGCTATGCGCAGCTCAAGGGTGTAGAGATTCCGGAAGCGCTGGTGCCGGACATGATCGATGAGTTCCCGGCCTTGTTCGTGGCTGCTGCCGCTGCTGAAGGGCAGACCGTCGTACGCGGCGCGGCCGAGCTGCGGGTGAAGGAGTCTGATCGTCTTGCGGCAATGGCGACCGGCCTGCGTGATCTGGGCCTGCGCGTTGACGAAACCGACGATGGTGCGACCATTTTCGGCGGCCCGCTGGGCAGCGGCACGATTGAAAGCCATGGCGATCACCGCATCTCGATGGCTTTCGCCATTGCCGGCCAGCTCAGCACCGGTGAAGTGCGTATCAATGATGTCGCCAACGTGGCGACCTCGTTCCCGGGCTTCGACAGCCTGGCCAGTGGTGCCGGCTTCGGACTCAGCGTCCGGTCCTGAATTCCACTGGCACCTGTACGACGCTGTTGATTGCGCGTCCATCCCGCATCGCGGGCTGGAAGCGCCATTGCTGTAGCGCTGCGATGGCGGCCTGATCCAGAGCTGGATCAGTGCCGCCTTCGTGCCCGATCACCGCGGCTTGGCTGACCCGGCCGTTGGCATCTACCTGCAGGCGCACGATCACATCGCCTTCGACACCGGCATTCAGCGCGGCGGCGGGGTAGTCGGGCGTCGGATTGCTGGCCAGCGGCTCAGCGTCACGATTGCCGGCAACGCTGACCACCGAGGTGGTATCGGCCGTGGTGATGGACACCGGGCCAGTGGCCACAGGTGTCTGCAGGGTGTGGTAGCCCAACAGGCTGAAAATGCTCACAACCGCCAGCGCCAACAGGCCCCACAGCCAAGCCGCAGCAACGCCATGCGGGCGGGCCGAAACTGGATGGTGGCTTGTGTTGTGCTGCGGGATGCTGGACATCGACATGTTGGCTCTACGTAACCTCTACGCAGCAAGTCTGGTCCTGCACTCCCAAACGGCGAATGACTTTTGGCATGAACCGGCCCCCTTGGGGAGCCGGGGTTCAGCTTAAGGGCTCGGTTTGAAGTCGAAAGGGATTTCCAGGCTGCCCTGCATCGGCTGGCCGTTGCTTTGCGCTGGCTGGAAATGCCAGTTGCGCACCGCCTCCTGGGCGGCACGATCCAGATCACGGGAGCCGCTGCGTTGAACCAGGCGCACGTCCAGCGGCGCGCCACTGGCGTCGACATCCACGTGCACGATCACCGTGCCGCTTTCGCCACGGCGTAGCGCCGCAGCAGGGTATTCCGGGGCAGGGCTCTGGCCTGGCAGAGGTACTGGCTGGTCGCTGGGGGCCGCGGCGGGGGCGGGTGCTGCGGGCGCGGTATCGACCGGTGCAGCCTCGGCGATGGGTTGCGGTGGCGGGGCGGGCGCGGTTTCCACCAGTTCCGGGGTCTCTTCCACGGCTTCCGGGCGCGCATCGGGCATGTCGCTGGCCCCGGCACCGGCGGGCAGTGGCGCTGGCAAGGGCGCCAGTACGGCGCTGTTGGCTTGCGGCTGTGCCGGATCGGCACGGTAGAACTCATTGTGGCGGCGGGCATTGAGCCAGACCACCAGGAACAGCAGTACGCCGACGCCAAAAGCGATACCGGCAATCTTCAAGCTGCTGCGGGGCAGGTGAAAAGTGAAATTCTGGTCGGAGCGGGAGCTTGGGGCAGACATGGTCTTGACCGTGTGGATCAGGCCGATTCTTGCACAGGAAAGGTGAATCACGCGGCAGACAGGCGCAGTTCGCGCGATAATCTATAGCTCACACCCGTACACAGTGCCCAGCCATGCTTGATCCAGCCCTTCTTCGCCAGCAGCCCGCCGAACTTGCCGAACGCCTGCGCAGTACGCGCGGCTACGTGCTGGATGTGGCCGCCTTCGAATCGCTGGAGGCTGATCGCAAGCGCATCCAGGTGCGCACCCAGGAGCTGCAGAGCCTGCGCAACAGCCGTTCCAAGTCGATTGGCCATGCCAAGGCCAAGGGCGAGGATGTTTCGGCGATCATGGCCGAAGTGGCCGCGTTCGCCGATGAGCTGAAGAGCTCGGAAGCCCAACTGGACGTGCTGCGCGAGCAGATCGAAGCCTTGTCGATGGGTATCCCGAACCTGCCTGCCGCTGATGTGCCGGCTGGCAAGGACGAGAGCGAGAATGTCGAGCAGCTGCGCTGGGGCACCCCGCGCGAATTCGACTTCCCGGTGCTCGACCACGTCGAACTGGGCGCACGCAACAACGGCCTGGACGCGGAAACCGCAGCCAAGCTGTCCGGCGCGCGCTTCACCGTGCTGCGCGGCTCGATCGCGCGCCTGCACCGTGCGCTGGGCCAGTTCATGCTCAACCTGCACAGCAACGAGCATGGCTACGAAGAAACCAATGTGCCGGTGCTGGTCAATGCCGATTCGCTGCGCGGCACCGGCCAGCTGCCCAAGTTCGAGGAAGACCTGTTCAAGACCGCGTTGGGTGAATCCACGCGCTACCTGATCCCGACCTCGGAAGTGCCGCTGACCAATATCGTCCGCGACGAGATCATCGACGCCGAGCGTCTTCCGGTGCGCATGACCGCGCATTCGATGTGCTTCCGTTCCGAAGCCGGCAGTGGCGGCCGCGATGTGCGCGGCATGATCCGCCAGCATCAGTTCGAGAAGGTGGAGCTGGTCAGCATCTGCGCCGCCGAAGACAGCGAAGCCGAGCACCAGCGCATGACCGGTTGCGCTGAAGCCGTGTTGCAGAAGCTGGGCCTGCCGTACCGCAAGGTGCTGCTGTGCACCGGCGACATGGGCTTCTCGGCGATCAAGACCTACGATCTGGAAGTGTGGTTGCCGTCGCAGCAGACCTATCGCGAGATCTCCTCGTGCTCGAACTGTGGTGATTTCCAGGCGCGCCGCATGCAGGCCCGCTGGCGCAACCCCAACGGCAAGCCGGAGCTGGTGCACACCCTCAACGGCTCGGGCGTGGCGGTAGGCCGGGCGATGATCGCGGTGATGGAGAACTACCAGAACGCCGACGGCTCGATCACCATTCCGGAAGCACTGCGCCCGTACATGGGCGGCGCCGAAAGCATCGCCTGACCGCAGGCTGTAGTGCCGAGCCATGCTCGGCAGAGGCCTGCCCGATAACGCTTCGACGCCTGTGCCCACAGGGTCTTTGACCCTTGTGGGAGCGGTGTAAACCGCGAAGCCGGGTTCGCTGGATTTGCACTACGGCCCGCAATCGCAACGATTGTGAGCTTCGCGGCTGACGCCGCTCCCACAAACGCAAGCGGCCCCGGATTTGCAAGCGGCCCCGGATTTGGTAGTGCCGAGCCATGCTCGGCAGAGGTCCGCCCGATAGCGCTTCAAGTGCCCACGCGCCAATGCCGCAAAGCTGCGCCGCCTTGTGGGAGCGGTGTAAACCGCGAAGCCGGGAACACTGAAATTGCGAGGAAATCCTTGGCTGCAGGGCTTGCCAGCTTCGCGGCTTGCGCCGCTCCTACAAAAGCACGCCGTGCCTCGACGCTGCAGCCATAAAAAATGAATAGTCGTCGGCAGTGCTTGGCAATAGGAACGCTGAACCTTCAATCAGGACTGTTTGAGGTCTGATTTGTAAATACAGGACAAAGGTGATTAAATTTACCGGTTCGTTCCAATGATGGGCTCAATCCATGCAGGACCTCAACGACCTCTATTACTTCGCCATGGTGGTCGACCATGGCGGCTTTGCTGCCGCCGAGCGGGCGCTGGGTATCCCGAAATCACGTCTAAGCCGACGCATCAGCCAGCTTGAGACCGATCTCGGCGTACGCCTGCTGCAACGCTCTACGCGCCGCTTTGCGGTCACCGACGTTGGCACCAGCGTGCATCGGCATGCGCAGACCATGCTGGCCGAAGCACAGGCTGCGCGCGAAGTGGTGGATCGGCTAAGCGCCGAACCACGGGGGCTGGTGCGTGCCAGCGTGCCGGTGTCGCTGGCGCAGATGCAGCTGCCCAAGCTGCTGCCCAAGTTTCTCGAGCAGTACCCGAAAGTTCGGCTGCAGCTGAACATCAGCAACCGCCGCGTCGACATCATCAATGAAGGTTATGACGTGGCCCTGCGGGTGCGCTCGCGCCTGGATGACGACGGCAGCTTGGTGATGCGCAGTTTCGGCCAGGTGCAGGAGTTGCTGGTTGCCAGTCCGGCGTATCTGGATCGGGCCGGTCGGCCGGCCTCGCCGGAAGACCTAGGCAATCACGTCACCTTGAGCATCAGCGAAGACGAGGCGCGTCAGCGCTGGGAACTTCACGGTCCAGGCGGTGAAGTGCGTCGGGTTGAGCTGCAGCCGCGCGTCGCCGGTTTCGATTTCCCGTTGCTGCAGGCCATGGTCAAGGATGGCTTCGGCATCACCATGCTGCCGGAAACCGTCTGCGCCGAAGCCGTGCGCAACGGCGAGCTGGAAGTGGTGTTGCCGGACTGGTCACTGCCGCAGGGCATCTGCCACGCGGTGTTTGCCTCGCGTCGCGGGCTGTTGCCGGCGGTGCGGGTGTTCATCGACTTCCTGGCCGAGCACCTGCCGACCGAGCTGGAGGCCTCGCGCCTGCACTGTGGCGGCGCTTGCGAGCGGGCCAAGGAGAAGATCCGCGCATCGATGGCCGGTTCGCTGGCAATCGAAGCTGGTTGAACAAAAAGGCCCGCAGGCATGCGAGAATGCGCGCCCCGGAGCGTAATCCGGGGTAGCAGTACGTTACGGGCAGATGGCCGAGCGGTTTAAGGCACCGGTCTTGAAAACCGGCGAAGGGTTAAACCTTCCGTGGGTTCGAATCCCACTTTGCCCGCCAGATATTCAGAAAAGCCGCTGGCACCAGCGGCTTTTTTGTGCGCGAAGGCAAGATGTCCGAGTAGTTGATCGCAGCGGAATGACACCGGTATCGGTCAATCAGGACAGTTACGCTGGTAAACTGAATGCAGCTTGGGGGAGCTGCGCGCCCGGGCATGCATGGGTTCGTCGCGGCAACACCTTCAAGCGTCCGCGTTGGGATCCATGGATTTACGAAAACTTATTTTGGTGCTCACGTTGATCGGAGCACTGGTGCCGTTTGCCAATACGTTCTATGCGGGCTACACCGTGCAGCGTCAGCAGCTGGTGGATACCACGCTGGACGGCAACTACGCCTACGCCAACAAGCTGGCCAAGAGCACCGAGGACTTCCTGCAGGCGTCCCAGCTGCAGCTTGCCTACACCGCGCAGCTGCTCGCCATGAAAATGGACGACGTCTCCCAGTTGGGGGAGGAAGCTGCGCGCCTGCGCATGATGAGCAAGAGCTTCAACTCCATCACCATCTTCGACGCCAGCGGCAAGGTGCTGGCGACCTCGCCCGAGACCATGGGTCTGCAGGGGCGGGTGCTCAACAGCGAGGCGGTGAAGACCGCATTGCGCGAGAAGCAGCCGTTGATCAGTGCGCCGTATCAGTCGGCGACAGGTAACTTCATCGTCTTCATCAATCATCCGATCGTGTCCGCGTCCGGCAGTTATCTTGGTGCGGTCGGTGGCGCGATCTACCTGCAGAAGGAAAACATTCTCGACCGTCTGCTCGGCCAG
Source organism: Stenotrophomonas sp. STEN030 (assembly GCF_056759995.1). Lineage (NCBI taxonomy): Bacteria > Pseudomonadati > Pseudomonadota > Gammaproteobacteria > Lysobacterales > Lysobacteraceae > Stenotrophomonas > Stenotrophomonas sp. STEN030. The sequence goes on from NZ_JBRREB010000002.1 coordinate 134,712, forward strand.
CATTTCTATGTGGACGGTTCCTACCTGTTCGTGGTCGACAAGCAGAAGCGCATCATCTATCACCCCAATCCGGACCGGATCGGTGATTTTGTCGAGAAGAACGTCGTGGTCGACCGCGTCGCCTCGGGGCAGGCGGGCAAAGGGCATGCGGTCAATTCGCAAGGCGTGAAAATGCTGGCTGGCTACGCGCCGGTAGCCTCGACCGGCTGGGGCATAGTCGCCCAACGCCCCGAAGAGGTCACGCTCGCACCGTTGACCCAGCTGATGCAGAGCACGCTGTACAGAGCGCTGCCGGCGACGATCCTGACCTTGATCGTGGTTCTGTGGAGCGCGCGGCTGATCTCGCGTCCGCTGCGCTTGTTGGCCGATGGTGCGCGCAATATGGAAGATCCGTCCTCGGCCAAGGACATCCGTTCGGTGAAGTCCTGGTACTTCGAGTCGCGCGAGCTCAAGAAGGCCTTGCTGATTGGTGTTGACGCGATCCACAAGAGCTTCAGCAAGCTGCGCGAGGACACCACCACCGATCCGCTGACCAAGCTGGGCAACCGCCGCCGCTTGGATGAGGCACTGGCGAACTTCGAGAGTCAGGGCAATACGTTCTCGGTCATCTCGATCGATATCGATCACTTCAAGAGGATCAACGACAGCTACGGCCACGCTGTCGGCGACGTGGTCCTGCAGCAGCTTTCCCAGCGCATGCGTGAGGCCTGCCGCGCCTATGACGTGCCGTTGCGCGTCGGTGGCGAGGAGTTCCTGATTCTGCTGCCTTCCACTACCTCGGCGACGGCGACGCAGGTAGCCGAGCGTCTGCGCGTGGCGGTGGAGGAAATGAAGATTGCCAAGGTTGGCGCGATCACGATTTCGCTGGGTGTGGCCAATTGGCCGCAGAGCAGTTTCGAGATCGAGGCCGTGCTGAAAGCGGCGGATGAAATGCTGTATGCGTCCAAGCGCGGCGGCAGGAACCGGGTTTCGGTGCAGCAGCGTGAGAGCGCTGCGATCCCTTAGAGCCAGGTTGCCTGTTCAGACGACGCGGCGAGGCGGTGCGTTGGCCGTAATGTGGTTCTTTCATGCATTTGTGGTGCGTGGAATCTGATGCTGGGCTGCGGGCATTCGATTTTTGTGGGAGCGGTGTAAACCGCGAAGCAAGCGGGTCATGAGATTTCATCAGCGGCAAGGGTCGAGCGAGGTCAGCTTCGCGGCTTACGCCGCTCCCACAGATAGAAGCCTTGCCCGCGCGCCACCTTTTCGGCTGTTGTAAAAAGCATCACGGCTTCAGCTGGCTTGGGGGCGGACCAGCAGGCGGCAGCCGGTAGCCATCTGCGTTACCCTTGCGCCGCTTCCATCCCTGTATTCCCAGCATGTCCCAGATTGATCCAGCGGTAGCCGACGAACATTGGATGCGCCAAGCGCTGGCGCTGGCCGACCGCGCGCAGCGCGAGTTCGATGAGATTCCGGTGGGCGCGGTTCTGGTCGGTGCTGATGGCACGCTGCTGGGCGAGGGCTGGAACCTCAATATCGCCAATCATGATCCAAGTGCGCATGCCGAGATCGTGGCGATGCGCCAGGCTGGCAAGGCGCTGGGTAATCATCGGCTGGTCGGCAGCACCTTGTACGTGACGCTGGAGCCCTGCGCGATGTGTGCGATGGCACTGGTGCATGCGCGCATCGCGAGGGTGGTGTTTGCCGCCACCGATCCCAAGACCGGTGCCTGCGGCAGTGTGTTCGATCTGCTCACCGATCCGCGCCATAACCACCGTGTGCAGGTGCAGGGCGGGGTGCTGGCACAAGAAGCCAGCCTGCGCCTGACCAATTACTTCAGGGCCAAGCGTGGCCGCCCGTTGTTGACCCCCGACGACCTTTGACGCGGCCCCTACCTTGGGCGGGGGTATCATGTGCACTTCGATATTCCGGCTGTGCGGTGTGTCATCGCCAGCCCCAAGCACGAGGTAGCACATGGCGGACAACAGCGCGGGCAATGATCGGCTGATCTGGATTGACCTGGAAATGACCGGTCTTGATACGGACAACGATTCCATCATCGAGATCGCAACCGTCGTTACCGACGGCCAACTCAATGTATTGGCCGAGGGTCCTGAGTTCGCCATCAATCACTCGCTGGCCACGCTGGAAGCAATGGACGAGTGGAACCGCAACCAGCACCAGCGTTCGGGCTTGTGGCAGCGGGTGCTGGACAGCACGACCACCGCGGGCCAGGCCGAAGCCAAAACCATCGCCTTCCTGCAGGACTGGATCAAGGCTGGTGCCTCACCGATGTGTGGCAACTCGATCTGCCAGGATCGGCGCTTCCTGCACCGGCAGATGCCACGGCTGGAGAAGTACTTCCATTACCGCAACCTCGATGTATCGACGATCAAGGAATTGTCCAAGCGCTGGTCGCCTGCGGTTGCCGCCGGGGTTACCAAGACGTCCAGCCACACCGCACTGAGTGACGTGCACGATTCCATTGCCGAGCTGCGCCACTACCGGCAGTTCATGGGTGTGCTGGCGGGTTTGCCGGAAGCCGGCTGAACAGCATGGGCGATCTGGTTCCTCGTCTGCAGGACAACGCGCAGGATCTGGCCGATCTGGAGCGTGCGGTGGGCTTGCTGGAATCGCCCACGCTCACCGCCAAGATGGCCAACCTGATCGGCGGGCCATTGGAGTTCGCGGTGCGCAAGCTGCCGACAGCGGTGTCCTCGCGCATCCAGGGCGTGACCGAGGCGGCCTTGTACAAGGCCGCGCAGACGGCACTGTGGACGATGGACAACAAGCAGCCCGGCAAACCGGCATCCCCGCGTCTGCACAAGCTGGCGGCGGCTGCGTCCGGCGCGCTGGGTGGGGCAGGTGGCCTGCCGGCGCTGGCAATCGAGTTGCCGCTGTCCACCACCATCATCATGCGCGCGGTGGCCGATGTCGCCCGCAGCGAAGGTTTCGATCTGAATGAGATGGCGACCCGTCAGGCCTGCCTTGAGGTGTTTGCACTGGGCGGCAACTCTGGTCAGGACGACGCCAGCGAAACCGGTTATTACCTGGCGCGTGGCTTCACCACCGAGGTGATGCGGCATCTGTCAGCGGAGCTGGCTGGTAGCGCCGTCAGCGGCAGTCACGGTGTGCTGCTCGGGCTCGGCCCGAAAGAAGCTGGCAAGTGGCTGGCCAGGATCGTGGAGAAGATCGCTGCGCGCTTTGGCGTGGTGGTATCGGAGAAGTTTGTCGCGCAGGCGGTGCCGGTGATCGGCGCGGTGGCGGGAGCCACTTTGAATACCATGTTCACTGCTTACTACCAGGACATGGCGCGCGGGCATTTCATCATCAAACGACTGGAGTCGAAGTACGGTTTCGACACCGTGAGGCTGGCCTATGGCGGGCTTACTGGTCGTTTGCGCCTTTGATGCTGCGCATCCCGTGCTGAAGGTTCGCTAAGGCGTTGCCTTCACCTGTTACGAAGCCCATTCTGGCTAGCCTGTGCCCTTCTTACCGAGCGAGGTGGTCATGAGCCAGTACAAGGTCGCGGTTTTTGTAGGCAGTCTGCGCAAGGAGTCGATCAATCGGCGGCTGGCGCTGGCGCTGGAAAAGCTGGCCGGTGATCGGGTCAAGTTTGACTACATCCAGATCGGTGACATCCCGCTGTACAACCAGGATCACGATAGCCAGTTCCCGGCGCAGGGCACGCGCATGAAGAACCAGGTGCGCGCCGCCGATGCGGTGCTGTTCGTCACCCCCGAGTACAACCGCTCTATTCCCGGTGTGCTGAAGAATGCCATCGACACGGCCTCACGCCCTTACGGCGACAACGCCTTTGCCGGTAAACCGGCAGCGGTGGTGGGGGCCTCCATCGGTGCCATCGGCAGTGCGCTGGCCCAGCAGCACCTGCGCAATGTGCTGGTGTTCGTTGACCTGGCGGTGATGCCGCAGCCGGAGGCCTTCCTGCACTTCAAGGAGGGCCTGATCGAGGCTGATGGCAGCATCAGCAACGAGGGCACACGCCAGTTCCTGCAGGGTTTTGTCGACAAATTCCTGGTCTGGATCGAGCGCCAGCACCGCGCCTGAAGTCCCACGCGGCGGGGCGGCGCTGATGCCACTCATGCGATAATCCGCACCCGGCGCTGCAACGGCGCCGGGTGCTTGTTTCTGTATGCCAGCCCAATCCCCAGTCCTCGCAGGCTTGGGTTGTAGACAGGTTATCCACAGACTTGTACGTATCCCGGTGGGCGATGCCCACCTAACATGGCCTCAAGGCCTTATTGCAGGAATAACGCTTTTCATGTCCGCCCGTACTGGTTTCCGTTCCGACCGCGACCGCGGTGACCGCAATGACCGCTCCGATCGCAGCGATCAGCGCATCGACGCCTTGCGCGTGCCCCCTCATTCGGTGGAAGCCGAACAGGCCGTGCTTGGCGGTCTGATGCTGGCGCCCGAGGCCTACGACCGGGTCAACGAAGCGCTGACCGACAAGGACTTCTACCGTCGCGACCACCAGCTGATCTACCGCGCGATCCGCGAGCTGTCCGAGCGCGATCGTCCGTTCGATGCGGTGACCCTGGGTGAATGGTTCGAGTCGCAGGGCAAGCTGGACATGGTCGGCGATGGCGCCTACCTGATCGAACTGGCCAGCACCACGCCGTCGGCGGCCAACATCAGTGCCTATGCCGAGATCGTGCGCGACAAGGCGGTGCTGCGGCAGTTGATCCAGGTCGGCACCGACATCGTCAACGATGGTTTCCAGCCGGAAGGGCGTGACAGCTCGGAGCTGTTGCAGACCGCGGAAAAGTCCGTGTTCGCCATTGCCGAGCAGGGCGCGCGCGGGCGTACCGACTTCGTTGCCATGCCGGGCGCGCTGAAGGACGCCTTCGAAGAACTACGCAACCGCTTCGAGAACGGCGGCAACATCACTGGTCTGCCGACCGGTTACAACGATTTCGATGCGATGACCGCCGGCCTGCAGCCGACCGATCTGATCATCCTGGCCGCACGTCCGGCCATGGGCAAGACCACCTTCGCCTTGAACATCGCCGAATACGCGGCGATCAAGTCGAAGAAGGGCGTGGCGGTGTTCTCGATGGAAATGTCCGCATCGCAGTTGGCGATGCGTCTGATTTCCTCCAACGGCCGCATCAATGCACAGCGCCTGCGTACCGGTCAGCTCGAGGACGAGGACTGGAGCCGCGTCACCGGTGCTATCCGCATGCTGAAGGAAACCAAGATCTTCATCGACGATACCCCGGGCGTGTCGCCGGAAATCCTGCGTTCCAAGTGCCGCCGGCTCAAGCGCGAGCACGATCTGGGCCTGATCGTTATCGACTACCTGCAGCTGATGAGCGTGCCGGGCAACAGTGAAAACCGCGCCACCGAAATTTCGGAAATCTCGCGTTCGCTCAAGGGCCTGGCCAAGGAGCTGCACGTGCCGGTGATTGCGCTGTCACAGCTCAACCGCTCCTTGGAAACCCGCACCGACAAGCGTCCGGTGATGGCCGATCTTCGCGAATCCGGCGCTATCGAGCAGGATGCGGACATGATCGTCTTCATCTACCGCGACGATTACTACAACAAGGAAAATTCGCCGGACAAGGGCTTGGCCGAGATCATCATCGGCAAGCACCGTGGTGGTCCCACTGGTTCGTGCAAATTGAAGTTCTTCGGCGAATACACCCGCTTTGACAACCTGAGCCACGATTCGGTCGGTTCATTCGAATAAGCGGGAGCTGCTGCATGTCCACCGCCATTGTCTGGTTCCGCCGCGATCTGCGGCTGCGTGACAACCCGGCGATGCAGGCCGCGATCGAGGCCGGTCACGATATCGTGCCGGTCTACATCCATGCGCCGCAGGAGGAGGGCACATGGGCGCCGGGCGCGGCCTCCGATGCATGGCTGCATCATTCGCTGCAGCAGCTTGAAGCACAGTTGCGCGCCATCGGTTCGGCCTTGGTGTTGCGTAGCGGCGACAGCATGGCGCAGCTGCAGGCGCTGATTGCTGAAAGCGGCGCTGAAGCGGTCTACTGGAATCGCAAGTACGAACCGGCTACGCAACCGCGCGATGCGGCGATCAAGCGTGGCCTGCGCGAGCAGGGTTTGCAGGTCGAAAGCCATAACGGCTATCTGTTGTTCGAACCGTGGGAACTGGCCACGCTGCAAGGTGGCCCGTACAAGGTATTCACTCCATTCTGGCGCAACGCGCTGACCCGCTGGCGGCTGCCTGAACTGTCCGAAGCGCCGCGCACGCTGAGTCCGGTGAAGCTGTCTGGTCTGCCCTTGCAGGCGCTTGGCCTGAAGCCGCGTCTGGGTTGGGATGCCGGCTTCTGGGAACACTGGCAGCCCGGCGAAGCCGGGGCGCAGGAAGCGCTGGAGGTATTCGCAGAAGGCGCGCTCAACGGCTACCGCGAGCAGCGCGACCTGCCAGACCGCACCGGCACCTCACTGCTGTCGCCGCACCTGCATTTCGGTGAAATCGCTCCGTGGCGGATCGCGTACACGCTGGAAGGCATGCGCAGCGCCGGCCGTGATGCGGACATCGATGGTTATATCCGCCAGCTGGGCTGGCGCGAGTTCTCCTGCCACCTGCTGCATCATTTCCCGCAGACCAGCGACGTCAATCTCAATCCGCGCTTCGAGCGTTTCGCCTGGGAACCGGCGCAACCCGCACTGCTGGAAGCCTGGCAGCAGGGGCGTACCGGTATCCCCATCGTCGATGCCGGCATGCGTGAGCTATGGGCGACCGGCTACATGCACAACCGGGTGCGGATGCTGGTGGGCAGTTTTCTGTGCAAGCACATGCGCATGCACTGGAAAGAAGGCGCACGCTGGTTCTGGGATACTTTGGTGGATGCCGACCTGGCCAACAACAGCATGGGCTGGCAGTGGATAGCCGGCACCGGCGCGGATGCGGCGCCGTATTTCCGCGTGTTCAACCCGGTGACGCAGGCGCAGAAATTCGACCCATACGCGCGCTACATCAGCCGCTGGGTGCCTGAACTGGCCGCGCTGCCGTTGAAGGCGCGGTTCGCACCCTGGCAGTTCCCGCAGCTGCTGGCCGAGCACGCGCCCAGCTACCCGACCCAGCCTCTGGTGGACCTTGCGCAGGGTCGCGATGCAGCCTTGGCCGCCTACCAGCGTTGTCGCTGACACTGGCTTAACGCGCAAGACAGTTAGATGAATGGACACCTGTGACGAAGGTCGAGGATCACGCAGGTAGTGCGTCGCGATGTTTATGCTTGCCCGGCAAATCCACGCTGGCCAGTCCGGCCTATCAGGAGACTCAGATGACCACCCTTACTGTTGTTCGTAATCTTTCCATTGGCTTGGTGGCGGCAGCCGTCCTCTCGGCCTGTGCTACCGGTGGCTCGTATGTGCAGCAGGACCAGTACGGCAATCAGACCCAGCAGCAGAACAAGACCGGCAAGGGCGCGTTGATCGGCTCGGCCATCGGCGTTGCTGCCGGCCTGCTCAGCGGCGGCAACGCCACCGAGCGTCGTCAGCGCGCAATGGTGGGTGCCGGTATCGGCGCACTCGGCGGTGCTGCGGTTGGCAACTACCAGGACCGTCAGGAACGCGCACTGCGTGAGCGCACTGCCAACACCGGTATCGACGTGCAGCGCGACGGTGACAACATCACCCTGAGCCTGCCAGACGGCATTACCTTCGATTTCAACAAGACCACGCTGAAGCCGCAGTTCTACGGTGCGCTCAATGGCGTTGCCAGCACTTTGAGCGAATACAACCAGACCATGATCGAAGTGGTTGGTCACACCGACAGCATTGGTAGCGATGCTGTGAACAACCGTATTTCCAAGGAGCGTGCTGATGCAGTGGCGGCATACCTGACCGCACAGGGCGTGCAGCGCGAGCGCATTGAAACCCTTGGTGCAGGCAAGGCCTATCCGATCGCTGACAACAGCACTGATGCTGGCCGCGCGCAGAACCGCCGCGTCGAGATCCGCGTGATCCCGCTGCGTTCCTGATCGAAGCAGTTGCTTGATGATGTAAACGAAGGGCCGCGCAAGCGGCCCTTTTTACTCCCTCCATTGCGCCGCAGGCGCAGGGGAGGGCTGGGGAGGGGTAGTTTTGGCTGTTGCTGCTGCTTTGGTTTTGGTTGCTGTTGCAGCTGTTGCTTTCGCTCCCTTCTCCCGCTTGCGGGAGAAGGTGGTGCGCAGCACCGGATGAGGGGGCTCTGGCTTGGCTCGCGGGAAAAGCGCTGCATGCACTGCGGAAGCAAGGGCAAAAGCAAAAGCAAAAGCAAAAGCTACCCCTTCCCAACCCTCCCCTACGCCTGCGGCGTAAGGGAGGGAGTCGAAGCCACAGCTACTCCGCAACCACCACGCTGTTACGCCCCTTGCCCTTGGCCTCATACAGCGCGGTATCAGCACGCGCAAACCAGTCTTGCCAACGCTGCTCACCGGCATACATCGCCGCACCTACCGAGATGGTGATGCGGCCGCCTGGTCCGCGCAGCGATTCATAGACCGCTTTGCGCAGGCGTTCGGTAAACCGGACCAGCGCTTCATGGCTGCCGGTATCAGCAAGAATCACGAACTCCTCGCCGCCAAAACGAAACACCTGGTCGTTCTCACGCAGTTCAAAACGCAGGATCGCCGCCAAGTCGGACAGGGCGGTATCACCGGCACCATGACCGTAGTGGTCGTTGACCTCTTTGAAATTGTCGATGTCGATCACCACCAAGCCTTGCCGGTAGCGTTCATCGCGGACGCCATCGATATGCGCTTGCAGTGATTTTTCCAAAGCACGCCGATTGGGGACGCCGGTCAGTGTATCCAGCGATGCCAGCATCTCCAGGCGAGTGCGGTCGCCTTGCAGGCGGCGTGAGAAGTGGTAGCCAAAACCGAATACCAGCACGATCACGGTCAGTGCCTGCAGGTGTGCAGGGTGACCGAGCAGCACGTTTGGCATGAGCAGCAGGCCTGCAACCAGCAACAGATTGAGCGGGGTGGCGATCTGGTTGCGGACGATGAAGAAATTGGACATCAAGGTCAGGTAGGTCCACGGCAGGGCGTCGCTACCCAGCTGCCAGGCGGAGAGCAGGCTGCCGCCTACCGTGCTCAGGCACAGCAACACGCCGCCTGTCTCCAGGCGGGGCTTGCGCTGATGGATCCATACGCTGGCCAGCAGGGCCAGTGCTGACAACAGACAGCTGGCTGCGGCAACAAGGCGTTGCCCGTCAAACCACAGCCAGATCGAGAAGAACAGCAAGGCCAGCGTAGTGACCGGAGCAATGGTGCGCAGCGGCACGCTACGCAATGCCTGGGGCAGGGACGGATGCGACTTTATGGAGGTTTTAGGGTCCATATGCCGCAAAAGATAGCAGCGGCGCTGTGTTTTTCGTATTCACCTGAATAGCGGCGCTCAGCCTCTGGCGAGCTTTGTGCAGATGGAGTACAAATGTACTCCATGACTGACCTCAGCCCACGCCGTGCCGCCATCCTTCGCTATATCCGTGACCAGGTGAATGGGCACGGACAGGCCCCCTCGTTGGCCGAGATTGCCGCCGCCTGTGGGCTGGCATCGCGCGGTGCGGCGCGCAAACACGTACTGGCCTTGAGCGAGGCCGGCTTGATCGAGGTGGCTGCCGGGCAGGCACGTGGGATTCGCCCGGTGGGACTGACGCCGCGTGCGGAGTTGCTGCAGGTGCCCATCCTTGGCCGGGTCGCGGCGGGCACGCCGATCGGCGCCGATGCCGAGCTGGTCGATACCCTCGCGTTGGATGAACGCCTGTTTGCCGCGCGTCCGGATTACCTGCTGCGGGTGCAGGGCGATTCGATGATTGACGACGGTATTTTCGATGGTGATCTAGTCGGCGTCAGGCGCAGCAGCGATGCGCGCAACGGGCAGACGGTGGTGGCGCGGTTGGACGGTGAACTGACCATCAAGCGGCTGTCGCGCAGTGGCACCACGCTGCGGCTGCTGCCGCGCAACCCGGCCTATGCGCCGATTGAAGTGCAGCACGATCAGGACTTCGCCATCGAGGGTGTGTTCTGTGGCCTGGTGCGGCGCGGCTGATGGGTGCGGTTGTTGCCCTCGATAGTCTGCTGCACGAACGCCGGGTCTGGCGTGGTAGGCCTGCGCCGTTGCCGGCCAGCCGCCAATCCACGGGCTATGCGCAACTGGATGACGTTTTGCCTACCGGTGGTTGGCCGGAGTCCGCGCTGAGCGAAATCCTGTTGCCGGCTGAAGGCGTGGGTGAGCTGCGTCTGCTATGGCCGTCATTGGCACGATTGACCCAGGCCGGTGAGCGCGTGGTGCTGGTGGCGCCGCCGCATATTCCATATGCACCGGCTTGGCAGGCAGCGGGTGTCGATCTGCGCCAGTTGCAGGTGGTGCAGGCCACGGATCAACGTGATGCGCTGTGGGCCACTGAACAATGCCTGCGTTCTGGCAGTTGCGGTGCCGTGCTGTGCTGGCCGCAGATGGCCGAAGACAAGGCCTTGCGACGGCTGCAGGTGGCGGCCGAATCCGGGCAGACGCTGGGTTTCGCCAGCCGGCCGTTGCAGGCGGCGAAGAATCCTTCGCCAGCCGCCTTGCGCGTCGCCATCGACGCGCAGCCGGCGCAGTTGCGGGTGTTGAAATGCCGCGGCGGCATGGTGCCAACGCGTCCATTACCTTTTGCCCGGGGGCAGTAAGTCATGCGCTGGGCCTGCATTCTATTGCCGCATCTGGCCATGGACGGCGTATTGCGCGCCTGTGCCGAGCCGGAGGCGGCGCGGGTATTGATCAGTGGGCCCAGCCAGCGGCGGGTGCTGCACGCGGTCAATCCCGCAGCGGCGGCTTTGGGCTTGAAGGCCGGGCAATCGCTGGTGACGGCGCAGGCGCTGGCCACCGGTTTTGAAATACACCCGTATGAGCCGGACGCGCAGTCGGAGTGGCATCGCTTCCTTGCGGCCTGGGCGTATCAATTCAGCTCGCAGGTAAGCCTGCAGTATGCGCAGGCGCTGATCATCGAAATCGAGCACAGCTTGGCGCTGTTCGGGCCGTGGCCGAAGTTCGAGGCGCGCCTGCGGCAGGAATTGGACGCGCTGGGTTTCCGCCACCGGATTGCCTTGGCTCCCAATCCGGTGGCCGCACGCGCATTGGCCAATGCCCGTGATGGCTTGAGCGTGGATGAAGCGGGGTTGGCGGCATTGCTGGGGCAGTTGCCGGTGGCGCGGGCTGGCTTTGGTGCCAGTGCCTCTGCGGCATTCGCGCGCATGGGTATCCGCACCGTAAAACAATTGCAGGGCTTGCCACGGGCCAGCATCAACCGGCGTTTTGCGCCGGATGTACTGCGGCAGCTGGATGCCTTGCTGGGTGAGCGGGCTTTTGTATTGCAGCCGTATCAGCCGCCGGATGTATTCGAGCTGCGCATCGAGCTGGGTTACGAAGTGGAGTCCTCGCAGGCCTTGCTATTCCCCTTGCGGCGCCTGACCTCGGACCTTGCCGCGTTTCTTGCCGGCCGCGATGGCAGCGTGCAGCGCTTTGTGCTGTTGCTGGAGCACGAGGACCGGCCGCCCACCACCTTGGAAATCGGCCTGCTTGCGGCCGAGCGTGATGCCAGCCTGTTGTTCGAGATTGCCCGCAGCCGGCTGGAGCAGGCCAAGATCCCGGCACCGGTACGCCAGTTTGGTCTGCGTGCCGATCAGTTGCCGGCCTTTGTGCCGGAGCATCGCGAGCTGTTTGATACCCGCCCGCAGCAGAGCATGCCGTGGGAACAGCTGCGCGAACGCCTGCGTGCCCGCCTGGGCGATCAATCCGTGCATGGGCTACGCGTACATGCCGACCATAGGCCCGAATATGCCTGGCGCGGCGAGGCTGCAGTTGCAGCCGCAGCTGCAACAACCAGCAACTTGCCGTCACCAGTACGTCCAGGCTGGCTGCTGCGCACGCCGCAGCCTTGGCCAGGAGCAAGCCCGGAACTGCTGTCGGCACCTGAGCGGATCGAAAGTGGCTGGTGGGACGGCGATGACGTACGCCGTGATTACTACCGGGTCAGCACCCGCTTCGGCCAGCAGGCCTGGGCCTGGCGCGAGGTTGGCGGCGAGGGTGGCTTCATGCTGCAGGGCTGGTTCGCATGAGTGCCGCTTATGCCGAACTGCATTGCCTGTCCGCTTTCAGTTTCCAGCGCGGTGCATCGACCGCGGACGAGTTGTTTGCGCGGGCCAAGGCGCATGGTTACCAAGCGCTGGCGATCACCGACGAATGCACGTTGGCCGGCATTGTGCGCGCTTGGCGCGCGTCGAAGGAAACCGGTTTGCAGTTGATTGTCGGCAGCGAAATTCAACTGGAAAACGGCGCCAAGCTGGTCCTGCTGGTGGAAGACTCTGCAGGCTACCAAGCGCTGTGCTGGCTGATAACACAGGCAAGGCGGCGGGCGGAAAAGGGCGAATACCGACTGTTGGCCGAGGACCTGGCGGCGATTGATCGCAGCGGCCTGCTGGCCTTGTGGCTGCCTGCGGCACAACCAGAACCTGCCGAAGGCATGCAGTTGCGCGAATGGTTCCCGCAGCGCTGCTGGATTGCAGTGGAACTGCATCACGGCGCCGATGATGAGGCGCGTCTGCAGCAGCTGCAGGCATTGGGCGCACAACTGCAGCTGCCATTGGTGGCTGCTGGCGACGTGCATATGCATGCGCGTGGACGCCGGGCATTGCAAGATGTGATGACGGCCATCCGCCACCGCGTCACCGTTGCCGAGGCCGGGCAGCGCCTGTTCGCCAACGGTGAGCGGCATCTGCGTCCGCTGCAGGCGTTGCAGGCGATCTATCCAGCCGCGCTGTTGCAGCAGACGCTGTGCATCGCCAAGCGCTGCGCCGGGTTCGACCTGAAGGAAGCCGTCAACTATCTATATCCCAGCGAGGTAGTACCCGCCGGTTACACCGCGCAGTGCTGGCTGGCGGAGCTGGTGACGCGTGGTGCAGGCAAGCGTTGGCCGGATGGAACCCCGCTGCAGGCGCAGGCCTTGATCGAAAAGGAACTGGGCCTGATCGCCAAGAAGAAGTACGCCTCGTACTTCCTCACCGTGCACGATCTGGTGGCCTATGCGCGCAGCATCGGCATTCTTTGCCAGGGCCGTGGCTCTGCCGCCAATTCGGTGGTGTGCTTCGTGCTTGGAATCACCGAACTTGATCCTTCGCACAGCCATCTGTTGTTTGAACGTTTCATCTCGGATGACCGTGATGAGCCGCCGGATATCGACGTGGATTTCGAGCACGAGCGGCGCGAGGAAGTCATCCAGTACGTGTTCTCACGCTATGGACGTGAGCGTGCTGCCCTGGCTGCTGTCGCAACGCAGTACGGCGGTCGTGGCGCGCTGCGTGATGTGGCGCGGGTGCTCGGTATGCCGGGTGATGTGATCACGCAGCTGACCTCCAGCATTGGCCAGTGGTCGGACAGCGTGCCTGAGGAGGAACGTCTGCGTGAGCACGGTTTTGATCCGGATAGCCCTCTGCTGCGCCGCATCCTGATACTGGCCAATGAATTGATCGATTTCCCGCATTACCTGTCGCAGCACCCGGGCGGCTTCGTCATTTCCGAACGCGCCCTGCACAGTATGGTGCCGGTTGAAAACGCGGCGATGGAGGCGCGTACCGTCATCCAATGGGACAAGGACGATCTGGAGTCACTGGGCTTGATGAAGGTCGACGTGCTGGCGCTGGGCATGCTCACCGCTGTGCGTCGCTGTTTCGATCTGATCCAGCGTTATCGCGGCCTGCATTTCACCTTGGCGACGATCCCGCAGGAAGACAGGCCTACCTACGCGATGATCAGCCGCGCCGACACCATCGGCGTGTTCCAGATCGAATCGCGCGCGCAGATGGCGATGCTGCCGCGGCTGAAACCGCAGACGTTCTACGACCTGGTGGTTGAAGTGGCCATCGTCCGCCCCGGCCCGATCCAGGGTGACATGGTGCATCCCTACCTGCGCCGGCGTACCGGTGAGGAGTTGATCAACTACCCCTCTGAAGCCTTGAAAGAAGTGCTTAAACGGACCCTGGGAGTGCCGCTGTTCCAGGAACAGGTGATGCAGATCGCGATGGTCGCGGCTGGCTACAACGCCAGCGAAGCCGATGGTCTGCGTCGTTCGATGGCGGCCTGGAAACGCCACGGCGGGCTGGAACCGCATCGGTTGAAACTCACCGAAGGCATGCTTGAACGCGGCTATCCGCTGGAGTTCGCCGAGCGCATCTTCGAGCAGATCAAGGGCTTCGGCAGCTATGGTTTCCCGGAAAGCCATGCGGCGAGTTTTGCGCTGATCGCCTATGCCAGCAGTTGGCTGAAATGCCACCACCCAGCCGAGTTCACCTGCGCACTGCTCAACAGCCAACCGATGGGTTTCTACAGCCCGGATCAGCTGCTGCAGGATGTGCGCAGGCACGGTGTGGCGACACGACCGCTGGATGTGCGTTACAGCGGCTGGGACTGTTCGTTGGAACGGGAGCAAGACGGTGAGCGGCTGGCGATCCGTTTGGGCTTTTGCCTGGTGCGTGGCTTCAGCGCAGAAGACGCGCTGCGGATCGAGCAGGCGAGGGCACAGGCTGCGTTTACCGATATCGCCGACCTGTGCCGGCGGGCTGATCTGGATGCACGCGCACGCGCCTTGCTGGCCGATTCCGGTGCCTTGCGCGGCATGGCCGGCAACCGCCACCGCGCGCGTTGGGCTATTGCCGGTGTCGAAGATCAGCGGCCGCTATTTGACGATCAGCCAGCGACGGCCGAAGCCGTTGTCGCCTTGCCGATGCCCAGCGCTGGTGAGGATCTGAACGCCGATTACGCTTTGCTCGGGACTACCTTGGAGCTGCACCCGCTGGCACGACTGCGGCGACAGCTCAGTGCGCGTCGTTGCCGCAGTTCCAAGGATCTGGAAAGCATGCGCAGCACAGGCAATGTACTGGTAGCCGGGCTGGTGCGCGGGCGGCAGCGGCCAGCAACCGCCAGCGGCGTCACCTTCATCACGTTGGAAGACGAGTTTGGCCAGATCAATGTGGTGGTCTGGCGGCAGCTGGCCGAGCGCCAGCGGCAGGTGTTCCTGGAATCACGGCTGCTGCAGGTCAGTGGACGGCTGGAAGCCGAAAACGGCGTGCGTCATCTGATCGCACGCCGCCTGGATGACCTGTCGCCGCTATTGGGCAGCCTGGACGTACGCAGCCGCGACTTCCATTGAGTCATCGCGGACGTTCGTCCTAATAGCGGTCCACAACTACACCGCGTTGAAGCTCGCCGCCAAGGTGCCGACCACCAATACCCAGCCGTCCACCAGTACGAACAGCAATATCTTGAACGGTGCCGAGACCAGCATCGGTGACAGCATCATCATGCCCATCGACATCAGTACGCTGGATACGACAAGGTCGATGATGACGAACGGGATGAAGATCAGGAAGCCGATCTCGAACGCGGTCTTCAGCTCGCTGGTGACGAAGGAGGCAACCAGTACCGGGAATGGAATCGCATCCGGGCTGGCGTACGGCCCTTGCCCAGCCAGGCCAGCAAAGGTCATCAGGTCGGTCTCGCGGACCTGCGCCAGCATGAAGGCACGCAGCGGTGCGGTGGACAGCTGCCAAGCGGTCTGGAAGTCGATCTTGCCATCCAGATATGGCGCCATGCCGGTGGACCATGATTTGTCCCACACCGGCATCATGATCATCGTGGTCAGGAACAAGGCCAGGCCCAGCAGGATCTGGTTGGACGGGGTCTGCCCGGTGCCCAGCGCCTGACGCAGCAAGCCGAGCACGATGATGATGCGGGTGAACGCGGTGAGTACCAGCAGCATCGACGGCAGCAAGGTGATTGCCGTCATCAACAACAGGGTCTGCAGCGGCAGGCTGACCGGCGCGCCGCCGATCTTGCCGACGTTTACGTCCGGCAGCGCCGGTACCTGCGGGCCGGGTGCGGCCCAGGCGAACAGTGGCAATGCCAGCACCGCCAGCACGATCAGCAGCTGCCAGAGCGTACGTGAGTTGAAACCGCGAGAGTTGAGACCTTGGCCCGACATGTTCAGGAGTCCTTGCGCAGCTTCTGTGCCAGCAGCTGGGCGAAATTCGGTAGTTGTTTGAGATTGGGCAGGGCCGGCGCGGGTGTTTGCGGCAGCGGCTCGGGCAGCTGGTGCAGGGTGCTGATGCCGCCAGCGGTAATGCCCAGCAGCAGCTGCTGGCCATTGACGTCGACCACCACCACGCGCTCCTTGGCGCCGACGTTGATGCTGGCGACTACCTTCAGGCCTTCAGCCGGGCGGAACGCGCCGCCGGGCATGCGCTTGAGCAACCAGCCCAGGCCGATGATCAGGCCCAGCACCAGCAACAAGGTGAAGAACGCGCCGAACAGGCCGGGCGCACTGGCCGCGTGCTGGCCCACCGGTGTCGCTGCCTTGGCAGCCGGTGCGGCGTAGGCGAGCAATGCGATCAACGCAGTCTCCGGATGCGCTCGCTGGGGCTGACCACATCGGTCAGACGCACGCCGAAGCGATCATTGATGACGACGACTTCACCGTGGGCGATCAGCGTGCCGTTGACGAACACGTCCAGCGATTCGCCAGCACCGCGTTCCAGTTCCACCACCGAGCCCTGGTTGAGCTGCAGCAGGTTGCGGATCGGCAGGCGAGCGCGGCCTACTTCCAGCGACAGGGTCACCGGTACGTCGAGGATGACGTCCAGATCCAGGTCGGTGCTGATGCCGTTGTCGGCCTGCAGGTTGCTGAACTGTGCCGGCGTTGCGGCGTTCTCAGTCTCGGGGGAGTGATTGTCATTCATCGGTGTTTTCCTGAATCACGGGGACGCTCGGGCGCTTTCCCGGAGGATGGGTAGCAGTGATCTTGATGGCGTTGCGTTCGTTGGATACGCCAAACTCGCCGGTGAAAACCGGGATGCCTTCCACGCACAGCGGCACCTGTTTGGGCATGTCGATCGGCAGCACATCGCCGATCTTCAACTTGGTCAGCTCGCGCAGGCTCATGCGGCGCTTGGCCAGCACGCTGGAAAGCTCGACCTCGGCGGTGTCCAACTGCTCGCGCAGCATCACCGCCCAGCTCTCGTCGCGGTCGTTGCGATCGCTCTGGATGCCGGCGTCGAGCAGTTCGCGGATCGGCTCAAGCATCGAGTACGGCAAGGTGATGTGGATGTCGCCGCCGCCGCTGTCGAGCTCGACGTGGAAGCGGCTGACCACCACGTATTCGCGCGGGCTGACGATGTTGGCGAAGTGCGGGTTGATCTCGGAGTTGATGTAGTCGAAATCGACATTCATCACCGGGCCCCAAGCTTCGCGCAGATCGGTGAATGTCTGCTTCAGCAGCAACTGGATCACGCGCATTTCGGTGGCAGTGAACTCGCGACCTTCGATGCGGGTGGGGTAGCGTCCGTCACCACCGAAGAAGTTGTCGACGATGGCAAACACCAGGGTCGGCTCGAACACGATCAGGCCGGTACCACGCAGCGGTTTGAAGCGGATCAGGTTGAGATTGGTCGGCACATACAGCGAATGCAGGTAGTCACCGAACTTGATCAACTCGATACCGCGTACCGACAACTCGGCCGAGCGCCGGATCAGGTTGAACAGACCGATGCGCCACAAGCGCGCAAAACGCTCATTGACCATTTCCAGGGTCGGCATGCGTCCACGGATGATGCGGTCCTGGCTGGCGAAGTCGTACGAACGCGCTTCGCCTGGCGCCGCCGCCGGCTCGGCGGTATTGACCGAGCCGGAATCGACGCCGTGCAGCAGGGCATCAATCTCGTCTTGGGACAGCAGGTCATTGATGCTCATCGTGGCGCCTTACTGGGTCACAAAGCTGGTGAACAACAAGTCGTCGACACTGTTCTGGCCGGTTTCGGCCTTCATCAGCTTCTTCACTTCGGCCAGCGCCGAGGCCTGCAGCTTTTCCTTGCCCGCGCGATCGGCGATCTGAGTCGGCTCGACCTGCGAGAACAGCATCAATAATTTGGCGCGAATGGCCGGGGCGTGGGTCTGCAGCGCAGTCAGCGCCAGCGGATCACGGGTCATCAGCTGCACTTCGACCTGCAGATAACGCGGGCCGTCGACAGGGCCACTCAGGTTGACCACGAAGGCCGGGTCCAGCGCGAAGTACTGGGCAGGCGCCGGGGTCTTGGGCTTTGCTTCCTTGCTGGCTTCGGCGTGGGCCTTGCCCTGGGTGAAGTACCAGACCCCGCCACCGGCCGCGGCAGCAGCGAACACGGCGATCAGGGCGGGGACCAGCAACGAGCGCTTCGGTTTGCTTGCCGCGTCCTTGGTGGGTTCAGCTTTGCGGTTTTTATCTGCGGCAACGGCCACGTGGAGCTCCTCAGGATTGCTGCCCAGTCAGATGCAAGGGCTGTGCCGGAGGAGGTGAAAGGGCCGATGGCGGGAATTTGACGCGGGGCCCGAGAGCTTGTGCCGCTGTAGGAGCGGCGTAAGCCGCGAAGCTGATGCCGGTTCTGCCGACGCATAAATGGCCTGCCAACGGACGGTAAACAGCCGATGGTGGCATCACCCTTTGGGCATGCCCCTGCAACCGATCAACCCATACAGCGGCCACAAGGCACTGCGTCTAGGCCGCGCTTCCATACGTGGTCAGCTTTACCTGGTCACCTTCACTACGAACGCTCGTGTGTCAATCTTTTTGGATCACGCGCTTGCGGCGACTGTAGCCCGTGCCGTCCATCACTCTCAGCTTTGGCATGACGCCGTATTGGTCGCTTGGGTACTGATGCCTGATCACTGGCACGGCTTGATCCAACTGGGTCAGGAAACAGACCTCAGTGCATTGGTTCGAAATATCAAAAGCAACACGGCGCGGTGCTTGCCGGCTTCAGTATGCCGTCCAATCTGGAGCCGTGGTTTCCATGATAGGGCCCTGCGGAAGGATGATGATGTTAGGGCAGCTGCCCGCTATATCGTGATGAATCCGGTAAGGGCCGGGCTGGTCACATCAGTTCGCTTCTATCCTTTCTGGAATGCGGTGTGGCTGTGAATCGCGGTTACCTCGCTATAGGAGCGGGGGGGGGGGCGCGCAGCCCGGGGCCGCCACCCAAAAACAACAACCCACCCCACGCACCAGCCACCCCCGCCCCGCCACGGAGGGGAGGGC